>JAOUFL010000057.1 GCA_029858245.1 Candidatus Zixiibacteriota bacterium | reverse complement strand
CTGATCACGTATCTGCGGATCAGCCAGATACCAAGCATTACCATCCCCAAGAAGGGGACAAAAACCACCGTACTCCAGAAATCTCCCAGACTCGGGCTTAGAAGAGGACCTATGGCTAACATCAGGAAAATGCAGCCTATGAAAATGTCTGACAAACCGTCCTGAGTGGCAACAGAGAAAACCTTACTCTCTACCTTTCTTAAACTAATTTTTTCGCTCATGATACACCTCCAGTTAAGAATTTTTTTCTCTTTTAAGAGTACTTTGATTTACAAAGTTCTCTTTAAATTATATACGAGACCTGTTTTGAAATGTTTCACAGTTATTAAAAAAAAGTTATCAAAGCAAGGGGTGTTTTTGTATCCTATTCTGCCACATTTAGTTATCTTTAAACTTCTTCGCTGATTAAAGCACAGTGTAATTAAATATTAGATTAGAGGGTTACAAAGGTTTGAGTAGAGTTACATCGAGGTTAAAAAGTTAATTATTATATTTGAATTTGAGTAACCAGTTTTTGAATATGCATGAATAACACTAACTCTGTGTATACAGTTATGAAAAACGTTCGATACTTGTCTCATAAGCTCCGCCATTGCTTTCAGCAATAACCCTGAGCTTTTTGAAGGAGCAAAGCGGTATATAAAAATGATGAAACGAATATATTGTAGTTTAGTCTACATTTTTACGATGTAGTGACGACTCATATTATGTTGTTGTTCTGGTATTAGAAATATAATCAAGCGGGTTATGTCGATATTATCTATCCTCGAAACTTACTCCAAGCCGATTGAATAAGAACGCGTATGTATCCGCATTCAATGCAATATCTTCACTCAGAGAACTGCCTATCCCATGACCGGAGCCGGAACTCATTCTCAGCAACACACAGCCCTTTAAACTGGTTGCCGCCTGGAGCCGGGCGACCATTTTCCGCGAATTAGAAGGATTAACTCTACCATCATTCTCGTCAGCAGTAACCAGAACATCTGGATAGTGTATCCTATCAACAACATTATGATAAGGTGAGTAGGAGTAAAGCGCTTTGAAATGATCACGGTTTTTGACTGTGCCAAATTCAGTGACATTAAACTCACCATTTGGATCCAGCTCGACCCGCAGCATATCGAGAACACCTCTATGGCATACAACTGCTTTAAAGAGGTCCGGGTGTTGAGTCATGGTCGCTCCTACCAATAATCCTCCATTACTACCTCCCATTATAGATAGCTTGGATGTACTGGTGTAACCCGTATTTATCAAATATTGTGCACAAGCAGCAAAGTCGTCAAACACATTCTGCTTGTTCGTGAGATTACCAGCTTTATGCCATTCTTCACCAAATTCACCACCCCCTCGAAGATTGGCTATCACATACACACCGCCTTGTTCCAACCACAGACTGAGTGTGCGATTGTATCCGGGTGTCTGGCTTGCACCATACCCGCCATAACCGTAGAGAATAGTTGGATTATCTCCATTCAGCTTTGTTCCTTTTTGGCGGATAATATTCATCGGGACCTGCGTGCCATCTTTTGAAGTTGCAAACTCGCGTATTACTTCAACATTGCTGAAGTCTGCTGGTGATTTGACAGATAAAGATGTGCGTATTTTGTCTCCCTTCAGGGGTTCATAGATATAATAAACCGGAGGCTCAATATAGCTCGAATTACTGAAGATGATATCGTCCCCTCCCAGCGAGATCATATTATACACTGATGAAACCGGCAAAAGGGGTACCAATTTTTGAAAATTGCCTCCTTTGTCAAGCACACGAATCTGCAAGGGACCACCTACTAAGTCCTGTAAATAGATTTTCGTCGCAGTGGGTAGGAAATCCCGGATAACCACTTCGCTTTCAGTGACGATTGTATTAACCTGTGATAGCCCTGTTCTCCCTGCAGGAAGCCGAAGGATCTTGCCCCGGGGAGCATTATTATGAGACAGAAAATACAATGAGTTGTCCGGACCGAACTTAGCTTGAGTGATCATATCTGAAAATCGAGTTATCTGGTTCCATTTTCCAGATGGGTCAAGAAAGAAATGCGCAAACTCACCGCCATCTCCATTTGCGACAGATACTAAAACATACTGGCCATCGTCTGATGCCTCAAACTCGATTTCCGCTATGCGGGGGAATTCCTTGCCAATCACGTACTTATCCCCTTCTGTCAGTGTCCCCAGGCGGTGGTAATAGACCTGTTGATAGAATTGTATATCCTCAGGTGGTCTTTCATTTATTCGAGGATAACGGGTATAGAAAAATCCTGAGCCATCTCCTGACCAGGCAACATCACCTCCAGCTGTGGGACCATTAACGCGGGGGATCACATCTTCCAGGCATTTACTGATAGCTACCTCGTATACATACAGGTCACCTTCCTCGGTTCCACCTTTAGAAAGCGATATAGCTACCAATTGTGCATCCGGAGATGGAACATAGAAATCGATTGAAGTTGTGCCTGTCGTATCCAGCAGATTGGGATCGAGAATCACTTGTTCTGTACTCAGATCATATGGAGATTCTATCTTAACCAGCAGCGGTTGATCTTTAGGTGGTTGATTCTTGAGGGCAAACAACACTCCACTTTGATATTGTAATGAATAGTATTCAGGAGAAGCTTCATTATACAATTTTTGCAATTGTCTGACAATTTTCCCGCGAACGGAAATGTGGTCTAATACCCACCGGGCATACTTGTTCTGGTCTTCACTCCAGTGACGAACTTCCGGATCATTACCATTTTCCAGCCATTGGTAATTATCAGTAATCTGGACGCCATGATAGGTATCGATAACTGGTACCATTGGGGTTGCGGGAAGTAAAGGAGCTTTATTAGAACAGTCTGTCATTGTGAAAAACATACCTGATAATAGAATTAGAAAAAATGCTCCTTTGTTTACCAGATTCATGATATTCATTTGGTACCTCCTTTATTTACCATTGATTAAAAAATAATTTAAGGAAAGATTTTCTTCCAGTCAACCCTAAAATTGTCAAACCAGATATTAGTCGAATTTTTAGGATTCAAATGGTGTAATCAAGGTCGGGTAAACTTACCATAGATTCACGTATAATTCAAAAATGAGATTCAACAAAAATTTTAAGTTTAACAAGACAAAATCCGATTAATATTAATATATAGTTTGGTATAGTATAAACTGGTGCTTTTACTCGTGCCAAAATTGAGCAACTCCAGTATTTTTTTATGAAAGGAGAGAGTAATGAAAAGATCGATATCAATGCTTGCATTTATAGGGATGCTCTGCTGTTTCTCCGTTTCCGAAGCTACTCTTTCTGATGCCTGGATATCTTTTAACAGCAGTTATCTGGGAGGGAATGTTTATGAGCATTCTTATACCTGGGGTGCAAGCAGCACTCTAAGTCAAGAGGAGATCGATAATTTGTTCCCTTATGAAAACTGGATTTATACAAGAGTATATACCGGAATAGGTACTCAAGATAACTTTTTCCATATAAATTGGACGACTCCTGTGGATATTATCTTTATGTCAACAATCGGGACTGTTTATCCCGCTTACGCTAATGGTGTGACGGGTTTATCTGATGATGATATATTTGGGGACTGGTGGGATTGGACAGATTGGAAACGTAATAGAAAGTTTTCGTTTCGAACAAAAGGGTATACCGGCATGCAGGATATTGCCCTCAATATAGACTACTTCGGCTGGTATACTCTAAATCCCGGAGAAAACTTCAGACCCTTCTATAGCGAAACAGCAGGAACTCCACTGAGAGTTACTGGCAGTTTTGGGGTAGTCCCTGAGCCAGCAAGTCTTTTTTTGTTTGGCTCCGGATTCTTGAGCTTGCTGGGTTTGACAAGTCTTTATGCAAAGAAAAAAGCCAATAGAAAGTAAATGCGTCAGGAATTTCTGAAATATAGAAATCTCGTGGAAATTATAAGTCTGACCTGTAGTTATCCTGGTTAAAGGGCTCTTTTTCCTCACATAAAAATTCCAGACTTACCTCAAAATCATTTTTTACTGTTGACTTCTTCATTAAAACAGCTAAAATAATTAAAAATAATAATAAGCGAATTAAGCAGAGGTGTATTTAGGATGAAAAAATACAAGGTCACAAGAGATAGGATTATTGAAGTTATGGTTACCCATCTGCAACCTTTGAGTAATGTTTATGCTTTATGGGAAGCTGGTGCAGCAAGTTTCAAAAGAGTGGACCAATGGTCAGATTTAGACTTGTACGTGGTGGTAGAGGATGATTCGATCGAAGACGTTTTAAAAGTAATAGAACAAACGATTTTGTTGATTTCGGAATTTGACCTGAAATTCCGTCTGCCGGAACCTACCTGGCATGGACACTCTCAGGTTTTTTATCGATTGAAAGATACAAGCCCTTTTCTATTCCTGGATATCGCAGTGATGAAGAAATCAAGCGAAGATAAATTTCTTCAATATCAGATACACAGTAAGCCAATTGTCCATTTTGATAAAATAGGAATAGTTAAGAATGACCGGGTTCAACCTGCACCCTTTCTGGAAAAGCTCGAAAAAAGATTACAGATATTAAGAACAACTTTCGAGCTATTTCAGGTATTGACTCTTAAAGAGCTTAATCGAGGAAACGATATCGTGGCTTTTGGTTATTATCTGAATTATACATACAGACCACTGGTAGAGGTTCTGAGGATTAAATATTCCCCTTATCATTATAACTTTCATAACAGCTATATCTACTATGACCTGCCAGCTGATGTGGTGAAGCGTCTCCACAAACTGAATTTCATCGCTGACCCCAGAATGCTCAGTAAATGCAGGGCTGAGGCTGAAGTCTGGTTCCTGGAGGAGATAAACAGTATCAGTCGCAAAGATTTAGAAAAGAAAATCTTTCATCCCGATTTATGATTTGGGATAAATGATGCCGAGTAAAATCCATTTCTTCTAATTAATTATTAAGATCAAAGGTCTTAAACTATCTCAGGGTATTTATTCAACTATTTTCCTCCCTAATTTTTGAAACTTGCTAAAGAGATTTGGCTTGTTTATATTAATTCTTAAAATTGGCTCTTTTATTTTTTTATAAGCAGGAGGATTTATGTACAAATTGCTCTTAGTTTTCTTTATAACCTTTATCGTCTCTCTGCCACTTTTTGCCCAGTCTGTCGATACTGCCTGGGTAAGAACATACGCCGGACCGGCAGGCGGAGATGATGGAGCCGGTCCCATAGCTACAGATATTTATGGCAATATCTATGTGGCTGGAATAAGTTACGACAGTTGGACAAACTATGACTATACCACCATAAAATATAAATCGAATGGGGACACTGTATGGATTAGAAAATACAACGGACCGGGAAACTCCGCGGATTGGGTTAGTGGCATAGCCGTAGATAACCTGAGCAATGTTTATGTAACAGGATATAATTACGGTGGTGGGGCATACGGGTACTATGCCACCATAAAATATAACTCCAATGGTAGCACTGCTTGGGTCAGAAGTTATGACGGACCGGAAAATTTTGAGACTGGCTCAGACATAGTGGTGGATAAATCCCACAATGTCTATGTCACAGGATTTAGTTACAGCAGTGAGACACAAGATGACTATGCCACCATAAAGTATAATTCCAATGGGGACACCCTTTGGGTTAGAAAATACAACGGACCGGGAAATTCAATGGATGGGGCTTATGCCATAGCCATAGATAGCTCAGGCAATGTCTATGTAACAGGATATAGCTGGAGTGGTGTGACAATGGGTGACTATGCCACTATTAAGTATTACTCCAATGGAGACACTGCCTGGGTCAGGAGATACGACGGATCGGCAAACAATCAGGATTATGCTTGTGACATAGCTGTGGATAACTCTGACAATGTCTATGTAACAGGATATGGTTATGGCAGTTCTGGTTTCAGTGAATATGTTACCATAAAGTATTATTCCAATGGAGATACTGCCTGGGTGAGAAGATATAAAAATGGGGAAAGTGACCTGGCTCGGGCTAATGTCTTAGCTGTAGATAGTTCTGGTAACGTTTATGTATCAGGATACAGTTATGGAAGTGGGACCAGTTTCGATTATGCCACCATAAAATATAATTCCAATGGAGACACTGTTTGGGTTAGAAGATACAACGGACCTGGAAACGCCTTCGATAATCCTTTTGCTATAACCTTAGATGGCTCTGGCAATGTTTATGTTACGGGATATAGTGACGACGGCACCGGCTCGTACCAGACTGATTGGGCTACCATAAAGTATAATTCCAAGGGAGATTCTATCTGGATTAGAACATATAATGGGCCTGCAAATGGTAATGATGCTGCTTCCTCCATAGTTATAGATGACTCAGACAATGTCTATGTAACCGGAGGCAGTGAGGGTAGCGGGGGATACTCTGACTTCTGTACTATAAAGTATGTTCAGTTTCTGCGAGGGGATGCTGATAAAGATGGGAGCGTGAGTCTTTCTGATATAGTTTATCTTATAAACGATCTTTTCAAGTTTGGGCCAGCACCAGATCCAATCCAATCGGGGGATACCAATTGTGATGGTGATGTAAGTCTGTCGGATATAGTTTATCTGATTTCCAATCTTCTTAAAGGAGGACCTCCTCCCTGTATATGATAAGGTAAATTAAGGATGAATCCTCATTAACACCATCTTATAAAATAGACTTTTCTTAATATTAAGAAAAAAGGATGACAAATCGTGCAGAAGACAGCTGAAAAGTTATATGTTGCCAATAGAGATGAGTGGCGTGAATGGTTAACGAAGAATCATAAAATCAAGAAAGAAATCTGGTTAATCTATTATAAAAAACATACCGGCAAGCCCAGAATCCCTTATAATGATGCAGTGGAGGAGGCGATTTGTTTGGGCTGGATAGACAGCACAGTAAAAAAACTGGATGGGGAGAAATATTCTCAAAAATTTACCCCGCGCAGTGCCAAAAGCAAATGGTCTCGATTGAATATTCAAAGAGCTAAGAAGATGATGGAAGCAGGTAGGATAACAAAGTCAGGGTTAGTAAAATGTCAAGATGCGATAAAAAATAGTGAAAAAGATCCCAGAGCTAAACCTTCAAAGAAAAAATTAACAATTCCCACTGATCTAAAAGAGGAATTATCTGCCAAAGAGAAAGTATGGAAAAATTTTAATAATCTTGCTCCCTCGTATCAAAGGCTTTATATCGGATGGATAACTGACGCTAAAAAGGAAGAGACCCGGAAAAGACGTCTGAAGGAGGCAATGACACTCCTCAAACAGAACAAAAGACTTGGAATGAAATAAAAAATACACCTGCTTTCAAGTGATTAAATTTTTTATGATTTGAAATCCGCTTGATTTTCTTCCATTTTTTTGTTTAGATAAAAACAAGTTAGTTGCTATATTGACTTATGTTTTTTTATTTATAAATATTAAGACTAATACCTGGAAAATTGGAAAGAGGTAGGGTTGTTATTATGAAAAAGAGAAAAAGGATTGCCATTCTAACTGGCGGGGGTGATTGTCCGGGTATAAATGCAGTAATAAGAGCGGTAACCAAGAAAGCCATCATTGAATATGATATTGAGGTAATAGGGGTCAAGGATGGCTATGAGGGACTGATAGAGAATCGTTATAGAAAGCTAGAATATAATGATGTGTCGAATATACTTACACTGGGCGGCACGATCTTGGGAACTACCAAAAAGGCTAATCCTTATCATTATGCAATCGGTAAAGGAGACAGGCTGGAATTTAGGGACCTATCCAGAGTTGTCATTAAAAATATCAAAAAGCTAAAGCTAAGCTCTCTGGTTTGTATAGGTGGTGATGGTACCTTGGGAATCGCCTATCAGCTATTTAAGGATGAGATTCCGATCGTAGGAGTCCCCAAAACCATAGATAATGATCTAAAAGGGACGGATATAACTTTTGGTTTTGACTCTGCAGTCTCGATTGCCACAGAAGGGATAGACCGGGTTCATACTACGGCTGAGTCTCACCATCGTATAATGATCGTAGAGGTTATGGGGCATCATTCAGGATGGATTGCGCTCTACTCTGGAGTAGCAGGTGGGGCTGATATTATACTTATCCCGGAAATCCCCTACGATATTAACCGGATAGCTGAGGTTATAAAGAGAAGGGAAAAGAAAGGGAAAAGGTTTAGCATCGTTGTAGTATCTGAGGGAGCCAGACCTAAAGGAGGGAAGGTGGTAATTCAGAGGATAGTGGAAGAAAGCACAGACCCAGTTCGTTTAGGAGGGATAGGTTTTGCTCTTGGAGAAAAAATAGAAGAATTTACTGAATTCGACACCCGCACTGTAGTTATGGGCCATCTTCAGAGAGGTGGCTCTCCCACTCCATTTGATAGAGTATTAGCCACCCATTTAGGAACCAGAGCTGTTGATATGATAATAAAAAAAGAATTCGGATATATGGTCGGAGTAAAAGGAAACTCTCTGGTTAAAGTTCCTTTAAAGATAGTGGCTCAAGGACCCAAAAAGGTTCCCTTAATTCATCCATTGATTAAATCTGCCCGTTCACTGGGAACCTGTTTTGGAGATTGAGTATTTTTTCAGGTTAAGAACTATTTTCCTCCCTTTAACATTTTTTTCTGGGCTTCTTCCATTTCCATCTGCTGTTGTAATCCTAACGAATGACCGGGTGAAATGTTCTCCAGGATTTGAATCTGTGCTTTTGTTTTATCAGGGAAACCTCTTTCCATATAAACTAAACCTAAATCATAATGAGCAGAGGTATCCTTTGGATTTGCCTCTATGGCTTTCTGGTATTCTATAATAGCCAGGTCATAATAAACACCTCGCAGATTATAAAAAGCCAGAGCATCAGTGGTATCCTCCTCTGTTAGTACCTTATATTTCCCAATCTCCTTGACTGGATCTGCACCTTCCTTATAAAAAACTTCCGTCCCATCGTCTTTGTAAAGGAAAGTCTCGTCTATCTGGGCAGCTTTCATCCAGGCAAATACCCCCCGGGTATAATATAATGCTCCGATGACATAGTGCAGTTTGGGGAATTCCGGATCAAGCTTTTGAACTGTTTTATATTCCTCTAAGGCCTGATCAAAAAGCTGCTTGTGATGGTAGAGTGTACCCAGATGATAATGAGCCTCAGCATATTTGGGGTCGATTTTAACAGCTATCCTTAATTCGTCTATAGCCTTTGACATTGCCGTGTTCTTAACTCTCATCGCTTCATCGAAGTGTTGTTTAGCTTCCTTTTTGTTGATACAGTTTAGATTAAAGATAAATACCACGAGGATAAGAGGTATTAGGCAGGAAAATTTTCTTAAAAAGAACATAATAACTCCTTTGAAAGTTTTTAGAATATTAATTTATACTTAATTTGCTTTTTTGCAAGCAATTTTTAGGTTTTTATACAATTATGGATTTATTTAAGATCCAATATTGCATAGATTGAACAAATGATAAAGAAATAATGGAACTACTTTTGGGAGTCTCAGGAATTCCTTGACAACTCAGATAAGTGTTCATAGATTAAAATTTGAAATGGTAATAAAAATTTATATAAAGGCATTTTAAAGAAAAATCATCTTAAAATTAACTTCAAAACCAAGGAGAGATATGAACTTAGAACTAAAAAAAATTGATGTATGGTCGTGCGTAAAAATATCCTTCATTCTCTATGGTCTTTTAGGGTTAATCATAGGGATATTTTATGCTATCTTTTTTAGTTTGCTGGGAGGGATGTTTAATGCTTTCGGTATGAGAGAATTTGGATCTTTAAGTGGACTTTTCACGGGTGTTTTTGGTATCTTCATGGCTTTTTTTATGGCTATTTTCTATGCTGTAATCGGCTCGATTTTTACTGCCATATTAGTCTGGTTCTACAATGTAGTTGCAGTAACAACCGGCGGGATAAAATTCGATTTCGAAGGAGAGAAACCGGAAATAAAAGAAGAGAGCCAGCCAAGAAGTCATCTATATGAATAATGGCGCTAAGGATATAACAAAAGCTAATAAAGAAATAAGGGCAAGGATTGCACCCAGTCCCACAGGCTTTCTGCATGTGGGAACTGCACGCACCGCGGTTTATAACTGGCTTTTTGCCCGGCATAATCAGGGTAAATTCATCTTAAGGATCGAGGATACAGATGTGGAGCGTTCTGATCCTCAAATGGTAGAGGTTATCCTGGAGGGATTGAAGTGGCTCGGACTGGACTGGGATGAGGGTCCATATTATCAATCCCGGAGGATGGAGCTTTATAAAAAGTATGCGGAAATCCTTTTAGCTAATAAGCACGCCTATTACTGCTACTGTTCTCCGGATGTTCTGAAAAAGAAAAGGGAGGAAGCACTTTCCCAGAAAAAAGACCCGAAATACGACCTCACCTGCCTGAAACTCTCAGAGCAAGAAAGGGTGGAATTAGACAGACAAAATACACCCAAAGCTATTCGGATTTTCATTCCGGAAGGGGAGACCTGTTTTTATGACATTGTCTATAAAGAGCTGAAAAAGGAAAACAAAGAGCTGGACGATTTCATAATAATGCGCTCGGATGGAAGGCCAACTTATAATTTCGCCTGCGTGGTGGATGACCTGGATATGAAAATCTCTCATATTATCCGGGGGAACGATCATATCTCCAATACCTTCAAGCAGGTCCTGTTATATCGAGCCCTGGAAAGAGATATTCCGGAGTTCGCCCACCTGCCTCTGGGTCTGGCAAAGGATCGGCAGAAAATCTCCAAGCGAAAAGGTGCGGTAGCCCTAACAGATTATAGAGACGAAGGGTATTTGCCTGAGGTTATGCTAAATTTCTTAGCCCTTTTAGGATGGTCACCCAAGGATGACAGGGAGATACTCAGCAAAGAAGAGCTAATCCAGACTTTTTCATTGGAAGCAGTCAGCCAAGCTAACCCCATCTTCGACCTGCAAAAATTGGAATGGATGAACGGTGAATATATCCGGGCTTACGAGGATGAAAAGCTTCTGGATTTAGTTATTCCTTTTCTTGTTCAGGAGAATTTGATAACCTCCCAGATGTCTAAGGAAAAAAGAGAATGGCTCTTAAAGTTCATTCCTCTATTCAGGGAAAGAGCCAAAACCTTGAAGGATTTCGCGGAAAAAGGGAAATACCTTTTTGGATTCGATTATCAATACGACCCTAAGGCAGTGAAAAAGACCTTCAATTCAGCTGAGGTTACTAATAGATTAAGCCGATT
>JAOUFL010000056.1 GCA_029858245.1 Candidatus Zixiibacteriota bacterium | reverse complement strand
CCAGCGGGTGAGTTGTTTTTCTGAATTCCTCCACTGCATCCCCGATAGTTCTATCCTCCTGAATGGAGATAAAATCAGTGGTCATTATGCTTCCGGCTGTACCCTCCTTGAATTTAAGCAGTTCCTCTAATTGTTCACGATGGGGTTTTTCAAGCGATTGGATTAACTTTTTCTTTCTCTCTTCCGGAAGGTCAGCCAAAAGGTCTGCTGCTTCATCCGGAGCCATCTCCTCTATAATGTCTGAGACGTGTTCATCCGAGGCAGAATCGATCAATGAGCGTTGCAGTTTCGGCTCAACCTCTTCCAGGGTTTCTGCTGCGGTTTGAAGATCTAAAGATTTGAAAATCGTATTTCTTTTTTCCCGGTCCACCTCTTCTATTATATCTGCCAGATCAGAGGGGTGCAGCTCATGAAGTTTTCTTAAGGTAACGTTCAGTTTCAAATTTTTCTTTTTGGGATCGCTGGCTAAAGGCTGAATATATTTCCAGGAAAGCATTTTTTCCGGAAACCGATAGGCAAAGAACCAGTTAGTTAAAAAATCAACGCCTTTAATCCAGCCCAGGCGTCTGAAGATCCCCCTTATCCCGAAATCGACGTGCACGATACGAAGTTCACTCTCTGTCAAAAGAAGATGGATATCGTTTACCCTCTCGATCTTCGAGCCATAGGTATCGACAACTTGTTTGTCCAGTATCTCTTCTTTGAGCAGTATTTCTCCTTCATTTAGTATCACCGGTTTAAATTCCTTCTCCGCATCAGGTTTCAGACTTATTACATCCCTGTTCAAATTCTGGATTAATGACCAATCTAATGATAAGGGATTTTTATCAGATTTGAGTTTTACTCTGATATTGACCACTCTGGGGAATAATTCACCCAATTGCACTTTCAGATCTATTAGTCTCCCTATGGATTTACCCTGTGAGTTCATAACCGAAAGACCCAAGAGCTCGGAGAAAAATAGAAACAACTTTAAGTTAAATTTCGGCATACCTTTAAAATATCAATTTTTTAATTCCCAGAATTATCAGTATCAGGGGCCAAAATCTCCAGATATTTCCACTTATATATCCTAAATTATCCAGCAGAAATAACAAGCCGATTATAACCAGAATAATCCCGGTAAATATCGATCTTTTTCTATCTGCCATTTTCGACCTCCTTGAGCCTGTCCCCGAAATTTTTGTTAAAATATCATCTCAGTGCTAACTTGTCAAACAAAAAGATATGTGCGGGTAGAATCAAAGCCTTAAGCTTTAAAGATTCTCAGGGGAGGGTAGTCAAATCTCCTTCACCAGATCATTAATCTTCCTGCGAGCTGTTACGTATGGCTTTTCTGCTGGATAACCGACAGGCAAAATTATAATGGGTTTGAACCTGTCGGGTAAATTCAAAATCCTGCTGACTACTTCTTGGTCAAAGGCACCGACTATAACACTTCCCAATTCTAAATCCACGGCAGCCAGGTGAACATAAGCTGCAGAGATTGTAGCGTCCTGAATGGAATAAAGCTCTGCCCCTCTTTTACCATACTTACGAGCAGAGCGTAAGGGCTCTGAACAGAAAACCAGGTTTACTGGAGCCTGTGCGATAAACTCCTGCCCGTAAGCTGCTTTAGCTAATTCGTTTTTAAGAGCAAGCTTACTCACCAAAAAAATCTGATAAGCCTGTAAACCACCTGCAGAAGGAGCGGAGTTTGCTACATAAAGCAACTTATCTAATTTATCCTTCTCGATATTCTTGGTCTTAAACATTCTTATAGAGTGCCTTTCTTTTATTACCTCAAAAAATTCCATTTTTACCTTCCTTATTTATAAACTATGATAATTTTTGTTATTTTTGAAACTGATATTAACTCTGATCTTAATTAATGAAAACGGGGATGATTTGTCACCAAATTTTTTACTTCATCAATTAAACCTAAAGATAAAATTTAACAATTCATAAAAGGACGATAGTAAATCCATTAAAACCATTGACATTTCATAAATTATATGATATAATAATATAAATAACTTTTAAATGCGGAGTTAATTATGGCGAGTTTAAACAAGGTGTTTTTGATTGGTAATCTGGGAAGGGACCCGGAAAAAAGGTATACTCCCAATGGCCAAGCTGTTACCAGCGTTACTTTAGCCACAACTATTCGCTGGAAAGATAAGTCCGGGCAACCGCAAGAAAAAACAGATTGGCATAACCTGGTGATCTGGGGAAGACAGGCAGAAAATGCCAAAGAGATCCTCAAAAAGGGCGACCAGGTATTTGTGGAAGGCAGGATTCAAAACCGTTCGTATGATGATAGGAACGGAAACAAAAGATATGTTACCGAGATCATAGTCTGGCGGGTTATGAAATTAGGCAGAAAAGAGGTTGAGCCTGCTGAGGAACCTGAGGAAACAGAAGCTGAAGTGAGTGAAGGAACCGATGAAGACCTGCCTTTTTAATTCTACCAGCTCAAAGATTGACCTTTACAAATTAAGGCAGAACAAAATCTGATTTTAATCCATAAGATGTCCTCAAAGCTGCAGCTTTACCTCTTGGGTGGAGTAACTTTCTTTATCAGCGGGTTTTTCTATTTACTGACCCTTTGCCCTGCTATCTCCTGGATCGATTCTGGGGAGCTTTCCGTAGTGTGTCATACCCTGGGTATTGCCCATCCCACTGGTTACCCGCTTTATACCCTTATAGGTAAAGTTTTCTCTCTAATACCTGTTGGAACTGTAATCTTCAGGTTTAATCTGCTATCCCTGCTTTTTATCTCTTTTTCTAATTTGATAATATATTTTCTTTTCCTGAATATCTACGAACTGCTTTTCCCGGCTATAAGAGACTCTGCGCTACTATTTATCATTGCTCTCCGTACTTTTCTTTTCATTTACCCCTGCTTTATGGTCACAGGCAATTTCCAATGAGGTCTATGCCTTAAATTTCCTTCTTATCTGTCTACTCCTTTATCTGTTGGCATTTCAGCTAAACCAGAGAAAGCAAAACTTGCCATGTAAATCAGATAAACTTTTTTATCTATTCTTTTTTCTATATGGTTTAAGCTTTGGCAATCATCTTTCCGTGCTTCTGCTTCTTCCCGGTTTCCTTTTTCTCTTTCTGGTAATCTGCCGCAAATCTCTTTTTCAGGGTAAAAGACTTATTCTATCCTTTTTTTTATTCATACTAGGTATCTCCGTCTATTTTTATCTACCTATTCGTTCCTCCTGCAATCCTGTTTTGAACTGGGGTGAACCTTCTTCTTTTTCAAACTTCTTGAGACATGTCAGTGGATGGCAGTATCGGGTTTGGATGTTCTCGGAATCAGCACAGGTTTTATGGGATAACTTCAAAAACTTCCTTTTACTTTTTAATTCCCAGTTCAACTTTTACGTATTGCCTCTGATATTAACTGGACTTATCATCCTCTTGAGAAGGAATTTAAAGCTTTTTTTATTGTTGCTTTTGATATTTCTGTTTACCATTTTCTACGGGATCAACTATGAGATTCAGGATATCGACCCCTATTACCTGCCCTCATTCCTTGTGGCAACAATCTGGCTGGGTATTGGAATATTTTATATATTTGAGTTATCTTATAAAAAAAGGCAGTTTCTATCTTCAATTGGTCTGGTTTTATTATTCGTTTTTTCTGCTCTTCCGTTCCTCAACTTGTATAGAAATTATTATAAGCAGAACCAGAGTAAAAACTATTTCGCTTATGATTATGCGGAAAATATCCTCAGGTGTGTAAAAAAAGATCCAATTATACTTACCAGAATATGGGACCATTATTCACCCTGGCTTTATCTAAGGTTTATAGAAGGTAAAAGGCCGGATGTGAGATTTATGGACACGGAGCTTCTAAGGAGAAGCTGGTATTTAGATTATCTCAAAGATAATTATACTGAATTATCTGCCAAATCTGAAGGGGAAATAAGCCAGTTCCGAAAACAGGTTTATCTATTTGAAAATAATCTACCTTACGACCAGAGTGTTATCGAAAAAAGTTATGTAGATATGATCCAGAGTTTTCTTCTGAAAAACTATTCCGAAAAACCTCTATATTGTGATCTTTTGACAGATGACAAGTTTCTTGTGCCTTTTATTCGATTACCTGAAGGTATAGTCCTGAGATTATATGAAACTGTAGCATATTATCCGTATGCTTTTCCCGATCTCGAATTACGAGGAATAATCGACCCCGAAATATACAAGGATGGAAGATCCTCCTTCCATGTAAAAAACTACCCTCAAGCCATCAAAGATCGCATTATTTATCTTCAATATTCTAAACAGGAACCACTTGCTCAGGACCTGTTCGGAAGATACATGACTGTTTTAAATTACTTTTTTAAGTAATTGTTAAACCGAAGAGCTAACCTGTATATATCTTTTCAGACGGGAATAAATAACTATTTACACATTTACCATAATCGCTAAAAGAAATAAGGGCGAAGAAAAGCTTCTCCCTTATTCTTTCTTTAATCCCGAAAATTTTAATCTATAGTTATTATCTTTTTTTCTCTTTCTTATCTCCTATCCCCAGTTTGTCTTTAGCCAGTTCTGCCTCTGCGGAGTTTGGGTATTTGTTTATAACCTCGCCAAAATAACGGTTAGCCTTGATCTGATTTTTCAATTTCTCGTAACTTAGTCCAATCTTGTAAAGTGTGCCGGGGATTTTATCCGAAGAGGGGAAATCCTGTAACAGTTTCTGAAATTCGTCCAGGCTCCGGTTGTAATCCTCCTTGGCAAAATAACACTCCCCTACCCAATACCGGGCTTTGTCCGCTGAGAGGCTCTGGGGAAAATATTTCAAATAGTCAGAAAAACCCTGAATTGCCAGATCATAACTTCCTTTGGCGAAATCCAGATAAGCCTGGTCATACAATTTCTGAGGATCCAGGCTAACTCTGATTTTCAAAGAATCTGGAAGTCCTGTGCTATCTGCTTGAGAAAGTTCCCCTTTATCCATTTTGCGAACAATTTCTGAGAAGCGGTACCCTGAATCCTCCACCCTCCCCTCTAACATCCTCAACCTTTCATCTACCGAACCTAAAGTTGCGGATAGATCTGCTTTAAGTCTGGTATTCTCCTCCAGCTGCAATCTCAGGAGGCTATCCAGAGCAGCAACGTCCCTTTCCAGGCGATAATTGCTCGTCTCCAAATAATCCAGCTGTTCCCGAAACCTGACTATCTCCTTCCTGGAGACACAACCTGAGATAACAAAGGCTATCAGGAGGAAAAAGATTCCTGTTTTGAGATATCTAATCTCCCAGTCACCTCCTCGAAACTCTGGATTTTAGATAAAATCTTCTTGTGATTATATCTTTACTTTCTACTTAGAGACGATCATAAAATCATCCCGGCGATTCTTTGACCAGGCATCCTCATTATGCCCGGGATACAAAGGTTTCTCTTTGCCATAGCTGATAACAGTTATCCTGGCAGAGTCAATTCCCAGATTTACCAGATAATCCCAGGCTGCTTTTGCTCTTTTCTCTCCCAGGGCTAAGTTATATTCCGCAGTTCCCCTCTCGTCGCAGTTACCTTCTATTCTTATCTTAACCTGAGGGTTATCCTTAAGGATTTTGGCGTTTTGGTTTAAGCTCTTCTTTGCATCTTCCCGAATAAAATATCTATCGAAATCAAAGTAGATCGGCTCTAACTTAATCTCTGCCGGCTTTTCCTCTTTCTGAACCTCCGGTTCCTTGACCGGTGGTGTGACTGGTTCCTCCGCCGCTTTTACTTCTTCCTGGGAAGGCTCAATTGCTGGCTTTATCTTGGTGCCGGATTTGCAACCCCAGAAGAAAGCCAGTATTAAGACTCCCATTAGAACTACTAAGATGCTTCTCACCTTTTTTACCTCCTGTTTAAAAGGTTTAAAGTTTAATTTGCCAAAATTATAACTGCCTTATCAAAAGTTGTCAAGAAAAATCGGAAAACATATAGAAATATTTACCCTCTAAAACCTGGGAGACCAGGAGGGATTGTAGCTTTCTCCTCCTGAGATAACAGCTTTCTGGTCAGAGCCGTCCCAGTTCATAGTGTAGATTTGATATTTACCTGTGCGATTAGAGCTGAAAACCAGATGATACCCATCTGGAGACCAGGAAGGGTTCTCATTATTATACCCATAGGTCAACCTTCTCAGGTTTTCTCCTGTTACATCGATGGTATAGACATCAAATCCTGAGGGAGTTCTAACCACAAAAGCAATCTTATCACCTTTAGGCGACCAGGTCGGAGAATCACAATAATTTAAATCATAAGTTAATCTGCGAACGTTTGTTCCCTGAACATCCATTATGTAAAGCTGAGGTGAACCAGTCCTGTCAGAGGTAAAAACTATCTCATTTCCGTTGGGAGAAAAGGAGGGTGAGGATTCTATACCGGGGCTATTGGTCAATCTTCTTACTATTTTCCCCGATTGGTCGATTAAATAGATCTCCGGGTTGCCATCTTTACTCAAAGTAAGTCCGATATTTTTACCCTCTGAAGACCAGGCGGGTGCCGAATTTAATCCTGCCTGGGAGGAAAGTATTTGATTGGTTCCTGCCTGCAGATCCTTTATCCACAGATCTGGGTTGCCTTTTTTATAAGAGGTGTAAATTATCTTTTTCGCAATGGGAGACCAGCGTGGTGATAAATTTATTGACCTGTCATCAGTAATTCTATTCATATTAAATCCATCGTAATCGCTGACATAAATTTCTTTATTGCCGTTACCGGTGGAAATAAAAGCGATCTTGGTATTGAATATCCCTTTATCTCCAGTCAGCTCAAGCACTAAATCGTCCGAGATAGTATGAGCTAGCCCTCTGAAATTATCCAAAGAAGTCTTATAAGTTTTAGAATAAATCTTTTTACCTCTCAACACCTCATACAGGGAAACTTCTGATTTTATCTCGTCTCCGCTTAACTCCAATTCTCCAGTGAGTACCATCTGTATGCCTAACTTGTACCAGCCATCTAAATTTAAAGGATTATTCCCCACTATGGATAAAGCAAAAGAATCGATCTCCGCTACATAAAACATAAGGGAGAATTCCAGGTCTTTCCTTATAATCTGAGGAATTTCAGTACTTAACCTTTGCTCTTCGATTGAAAAACCTTTTTTCTTAGGTGTAAAACCAGTAACCGCAATATCCAGAGGCTCAGCACCTCCTACTGGCATCTTCACGTAGATTTCAGTCTGGGAAGAAGCAATTTCAAAACTAATAAATGCTATAGTTAACAAATGAATTACAATAGAGGCTTTTAGTTTAATCATTATCTTTACCTTTCACCTTGATAAAACTCGGATCGGGTGGAGTTTGTTGAGCTTTGCGAATCTTGAGACTCCACCCAAACCCAGAGGGTGGAGAAATACTCCGCCCCTACGCAGAATTTCTCCTCGTGGTAAAAATTTTTAGTGCTTGCCAGGTACCCTGACCTGGCAAGTCATCTTTTTTTTCGTCAGGTCAGGGGACCCGACGAGCACAGGTATAACGAACTAAGATTTTTCCTGTTCTTGCAGGAATTGGAATTCCCACAAGAATGTTGAGATTAGTTCGGGAAATCCAATTCCCGAACCAACATAAAAGGTGTGCTTTTTGTTTTCTCATATTTTTTTATCTTTTTAAGGTAAAAATTCAAATTCTAAATGAATCCCCAGCCATTCTCCTTTATATTCCTGAGGAAGTGGGGGCAAGGGATCAGCAGAAAGTACTGCCCGTAAAGCTGCCTGATCAAAAATGGAAATCCCGGAGGAGGATTCTATTATGGGGTCGACTACTTTTCCGCTTTTTATGATTTTAAAATAAATTGCAGCCCTGACTGGCAGGTTGGTCTGCCTTAAGGGATTCGTAAACGCTTCCCTGATCCTGCCAAAAGCTATATTGAGATAATAAGGTGATCCAAAATCTCCACCTTCCACATGAGCAGAACCTAGCCCTCCACCCAGGGAGATATCAAAACCTTCGCCTGTCCCCTCTTTACCAGAACCAGCCCCCTCCTTGGCTGAAACTATTTTCCCTATCTCCTGTTTTTTTGAAGAAGTAACAGGCTTTTTTGCAGGCCCTGTCTTCTTTTGAGAGACCTGGGTCTTGGTTTTTTTCTCGGTTTTCATCTCTTTCAAACCAATGCCCTGGGCCGGAGCTGATTTTCCCGAAGTGGCTTTTACGCTTTCTCCCCCCCCACCCCCCGGACCGCCAGCAGGTAGATTCACCAGCCCCACTTTATAGATCTGGGGATATCCCTTCATCTGGTAATAGGCTTTAACCGGAACAAAAAAAGCCAGAAAAAAAATTAAGATAAGATGAAGGCTCAAGGAGAGGTAAAGCTCGTTCCTCATCTTTTCTCCACCGGCTCTATAACTAATCCCAAATTGGTAATGCCCATGTCTTTGATTTTACCCATCACATCTACTACAAATCCGTAGGGAACGGTCTCATCGGCGCGCAGATAAACCGCATTAGCTCCCTTTTTAGACTTAAGGTCACCCAGCCTCTGCTTGAATTTATCAAAAGAAGTGATTTTGTCATCCACGAAAATTCTTCTCTCTTTGTTAATGGTCACCACGATCCCTTCTCCCAAATCCTTCTGGGTGGCAACCGTCTTGGGCAGGTTAATATCGATCCCGCTTTGAAGCATCGGTGCGGTAATCATAAAGATTATCAAGAGCACCAAGACCACATCCACTAAATTGGTCACATTTATGTCGTAAAGAGCAGGATAAAGCCTTTTCTTCATAAAATACCCTCTTTCTTTGCTGAGGAAAGGAACTCCAAAGAGAAATTCTCAATGTCTGAGGTTACAAATTTTAAACGGTTATTAAAATAGTTATATCCAATAACCCCGGGAATAGCTACTGCCAGGCCAAAAATTGTAGCAATCAAAGCCTCCGCGATTCCAGGAGCAACCACCGCCAGGCTGGCAGATCCCCTTATTCCTATACTGGCAAATGAATCCATAATACCCCATACCGTTCCCAGTAAACCCAAAAAGGGACTGATATTCCCGGTAGTAGCTAAAAAAACCACATTCCTTTCTAATTTATTTATCTCTTCAGCCCCTACTCTGTCCAGAGTCATTCTCACTACCTCAGATTTCTTTTCCGGGGTTAACCACACCTTTTCTCTGGGATTATCCAGAGAATCTTTTTTCGAAAACATTTCAGTCTCTTTGAATCCTGACTCCAGCATCATAGACAATGGTGTCCTGCGCAAAGTTGCACAGGCTAAATATGCCTCAGATATGGTCTTACTTTTCCTGAATATGGATATAAATCTCTTAGTCTCAGTTTCTACTTTCCTGAATAGCCTGAGCTTATTAATTATTATCCCCCAGGAGATTATGGAAAAGAAAAAGAGTATTAATAGAATAACCTTTGCAAAAATTCCTGACTCCAGAATCATACGAATTATGCTTCCTTTAAAAGAGACCGGGTCGGGTGTTAAGAGCAAAAAGAAAAAAAGTCGCATTTTATTCCTTTCTTAAGAATTTTTAAATTTTTTTATTGACATTTTCACTTTGAAATATAAATTAAACCTTAAATAGTTATACTTTGACAGACATCCGAAAGTTCTCATTTTCGTTAAGATAATACGAAAAGCGGTCAAATTGGTCAAGTAAAAAGAAATCGGTAGATACCCTAACTTGTAACTCACACCTTAATTCGAGTATAAAGGGAGGTGAGTATTTAAATGAAGAAACTGCTTGTTTTGCTACTTGCTCTTATCTTTAGCTTGTCAGTTCTTATTGGATGTGGTAAAAAGGAAGAGCCTGCACCGGAGGAAACAACCACTGAAGAATCAGTTCCAGCTGAAACTCCAGCTGATACAACACAGGCTGATACCACCGGTGGTCAATAGAAATCTATCTTTGTAGTAAATTAAAAAAGGCAGCCAGTTAATATAGGAACTGCCTTTTTTATTTGACTTTTTCCACAACACTGGATAGATTATAATTAATCACATAATGGAGGGAGAAATGCAAGAAAAACCTCAGGATAATGAAAAAATATCTGAAGAAAAAACCACCCTTAAAGAGGAAAAGCCAGGAAAAGTAAAGCACGAGAGGTTAAAGCAGGAGTACGTGGCTGAAGCTCAGCACAAGGAGAAAATGAGGGATTTCCGAAAGGGTCTTTTTAAACATGGAAAGCATCTTTTCGACCGTAAGCGAAAAGACAAATTCTTAGGTGGAACAAAAGGCAGGAGGGGAGGTTGAAAGAAAATCTGGAGATTTTTTAAGAAATTTAAACTACCTAAAAGAAACATTGTAAGATAAAGCTAAGACCCATTAAGGGCTTCAGCTTTGTTCTTACTTTTCAAATTATTTGGCGATTCTTTTTTTGTGATCTTTAGTAATTGTACTTCACTGACAGGTAATGCCTGACATAAATAATAAAATAGGAAAAAGGGTTCAGGAATTAAGGGAGCGAATAAACTACCATAATTATTTATACTATGTCCTGGATTCTCCTGAGATATCAGATGCAGAATACGATCGTCTTTTTGATGAGCTGGTTGAGACAGAAAAAAAATATCCTGAACTTGTCACCCCGGATTCACCCACCCAGAGAGTAGGCGCTACACCCTTGGATGAATTCAAAACAGTCAAACATACCCTGCCAATGCTGAGTTTGAACAAAGTTACTACAGAAGAGGAGCTATCTGATTTTCACCGAAGGGTAATGGAACTGTCCGGTTTGGAAGAGAAAAAAATCGAATACGCTGTTGAACCCAAATTCGATGGATTGGCTGTCGAATTGGTGTACAAAAATGGTATCCTGGTCCAGGGTTCCACCAGAGGGGACGGATATGTGGGTGAGGATGTTACCATAAATTTAAAGACCATCAGGTCTATTCCCTTGAAGCTTTTATCTAAAAAGATTACTGTTCCCAGGCTTCTCGAGGTAAGAGGGGAAATCATCCTGACCAAATCTGAATTCGAGAGATTAAACAAGCATAGGGAGAAATCGGGTGACCAGCTTTTCGCCAATCCTCGAAATGCGGCTGCCGGCTCTGTCAGACAGCTCGATTCCAGGATAACAGCCTCCAGACCGCTGACTTCCTTTATCTATGGGATCGGGACGGTTCAGGGTAAGAAATTTTCAAGCCATTACGAATCCATCCTTTTTCTTAAAGAGCTGAGATTAAGAATCAGCCAGGATGTAAAGTTGTGCAGGAACATAGAGGAGATCAAAGAATACTATAACAGGATCTTGGATAAACGGGATAAATTAGAT
>JAOUFL010000055.1 GCA_029858245.1 Candidatus Zixiibacteriota bacterium | reverse complement strand
CTATGGTAGTACCGATCGGAAGAGGGGAACTGGTCTGCAGAAAAATTTAAGATAAAGGTTTTTCACTTTCAAGTCCTGCATATTAGTTTAACCTGAAGCGTAAAAATCACAATAATCATCTGGGAATATTAGAAAAGGTATGGAGCCATTGACACCTTTTTTAATAAAAGCTGTAATTCTTTGTAGACCTCATTGTCAACTCAGACGTTTATAATAATGAGAGCAGGAGACAGACCAGAAACATGAACGAAGATACAGTAGTTCTATTAGCTAAGGAGGGAAAAGAAGATGCCTTCAACCGGTTATACCAGGATAACTGCCAACGGGTCTACCGGCTTGCTTACGGTTATGTCCGATCACCAGAAGATGCCGAGGATGTCATGCAGGAAACGTTCATCAGGGCGTTCAAAAGCATTCAATCTTACCAAATCTCAGACAACACCAGTTTCTCGTCCTGGCTCCACCGCATCTGCATCAACTGCTCTATAGGCCAGTTAAGAAAAATGAAGAGGCTAAAGAGGTATATGATGATTTCACTCGACGACATGACTATCGATCCAGCCGGGGAAGATAATTCACCGGAAGCTAAGGTAGAATTAGGCGAGATATTAAGTCTAATCAGGAAAGCTGTATCGAAATTATCGCCAAAACAGCAAGTTGTCTTCAACCTGCGCTACAGGCAAGATCTGAGTATCAAGGATATTGCGGAACTTTTAAGGTGCCATCAGAACACGGTGAAGACGCAACTCTGGCGATCAATTAGGAAGCTCAGGGAGCGGCTGGCGCCGCTATGGAGGGAATTATGAACTGCGAAGAATTCAAGGATACCATCATCGTACACATATATGGTAAACTTCCGGCAGATAAGGAGAAAGCTCTGCAAAAGCACGTCCAGGAGTGTTCAGGATGCGCTCGTGTGTACAAAAAAATGCAGAAGTTTCATGGCATGCTGGTTGTCGGTGATGATATTCCTCTCCCTGATTGGAAGGTTTCATGGGATGTCATTCGCCAGCGGTCATTTAAGAAGAGGTGGCATTTACCGGTTTTATTTCCGACTAAACGTTTCGCAATAGCAGCTACTGCTGTTGCAGTTGCGTTCGCAATCGGGATACTGGCTGGACGTTCAGTTTTCTTCCCAAAACCGGAGCAGATACCGTCCATAACCAATCGGGGATATCAAGGTATCGCGTCTGTCTCCTCTTATATAGAAACAATCGAGCCTCTGCTGATCGACTTTATGAACCGCAGCGGCCAACCGGAGAGCGAAAAGATGGTGGAACTCACTAACCGGGTGATCACCGATATGCTTACGCAAACACGGCTGCTAAAGGTCGCAGCAATGCGAAATGGGAACGGAAACCTGTATCTGCTCCTGGACGATATCGAGCTGATGCTGATCTCGATTTCGAACCTGGGTAACCAGAATGGAGAGGTTACCTCCCAGCTGAACCACATCATTCGCAACAAGTCACTGCTGTTTCGGCTTAGGCAGTTGCGATCCGATAAAATGAACATTTAAAAAGGAGGATTAAAATGAAAAAGACAATATTGCTAACGGTGGGACTGATCTTGTTACTCACTGTGGTCTCCCTGGCTGGAAATTATGATAGTCAAAAGGAAACTGAGTTCTTCCTCAAGGCTAAAGAGTACGTTTTCGAGCGAAACTGGGAAAAAGCCCAGGCCAGGTTGGAGGATTACCTGAAGCGATACCGCTCCGGCAGGTTCGAGGAGGAAGCTCTCTACTGGTTAGCACGAAGCATGAATCAACTATCCAGGGAGGTGAAAGAGGCAGATGCCATGGTCCGGCTGAAAGAAAAAGCTATCGAGAATCTTGATATTCTCCTCGAAGGTCACCCCAAGAGTGTTTGGAAGGATGATGCTATAGCGCTCAGAGTGGAGATAGCAGCTACTCTAGCTCTGCTGGGACAGGAAAAGTACAAAAGGTATATTGAAGAGATCGTCAAGTCACATGAAAAAGAACAATCGGAGATATTGATGATTGCTCTTGAGGCATTGGCTGAGATGGAACCGGAAGTTGCCTTGCCGATGATCGAGGATGTTCTGACTAAGCAGAAAGATCCGATGGTTCGTAAACAAGCCGTGTTTCTCATCGGAGCGTATCACGGAGAGGAAGGATTATCCATCCTGAAAAAAGTGGAGGTCACGGATCAGGATAAGGCAGTCCGCGAAGAGGCAGCTTACTGGGGCAAACGAATTCAGACGGCGTTGATCCCGGTTCAACTGAACTACTATGGTTATATTGCTCGCATCGATAAGGAGAAAGATTATCACCTTCTACCAGAAGGTAAGTTGAGCGTGTTCGAGTTTCCCGCTCTCCGTTCTCACAGCAGTAAAGAGATCGAAAAAGAGGTACAGAAACTGTTTGAGGGAAAGCTTTCGGATGTTAAGTTCGCCACGAGCGCGATCGGCGGTATAGACATACCGCAGATTTCGGGCGGGCGGATACAGCGGAGCCAGATGCAACTCAGTCACAATCTTCGAGGATTCCGCATAGAGGTTCCTGGGGACGATATTGAAAAGGGCTACTTCCAAGTACGAGGAAAGGTAAGTTTCTTCGATACATATCGGGATCGGGAGCACCTAAAGGATTTCGTTGTTAACGAAAACCACGGTCAGCTGATGGCCATGAGAAACGGCGAGGATGTCGCTATCCTCGTGTTGCAGTTCAAATCACTCGAAGAACCTCTGGACTTTTCAGGAGAGCCGGTTTACTACACTAAGTTCACTAATGTATTCGGAGCTGTTGTCCATTCGTCGCGGCAAACCTGGAGCACAGAGGAGATGAGTGGGGTGAAGAAGGGTTCGGTCGTCGATTACAGCCGCGCCAAAGCCGAGATCCCGGGCAAGGGAGGCAAGTGGGTCTTAGTTGGTGACATTCAACTCCATGGTAAAGAACGCCGCTTCATCGGTCGTGATGCTGTTCTGTATAATCCTAAACATAAAGTTGTAGCAGAAGCATCCGAGATCATCGTCCCTGCCAATGACCCTGCCAGCTTTAAAGTAGCTGGAAAAGAATAGTTAGAACGTTGATTACTGTATCGTGATGCGGTTGTTGCAACAGCAGCATCACGGGAAAAATCATTCCTGTATCTTCACCCAGCTTTCCAAGATGAAAACCACAATTCGTGTATAACGATTAGCACCTATCAGCGCGAATATGGGCTTAGAAATGTTGTAGACAGGAGGATTGGAGAATCCAATGCTTTAAAGAGCATTGACAGATGTTCGGGTTGATGCTTTAATAGTACCGATTGAAAGAGGGGAACTGGTCTGCAGAAAAATTTAAGAGATAAATTCTATTCAAGTTGATTTCAATATAGGTTATATTATACCATATCGCCTTACGGGTAAGATGGGACTAATAGGGAGGAGACCTTTCCTATCGGTAGACCCAGGTTGCTCACAACCTGAGTCATAACCTCAAAATCCTTTTTATCTCAAGGAGGTGAAGGAGGAATGAAAAAAGTTGTAATGTTAGAGGAAGAGAATACTATCGAAGTGAAGCTAATCGCTGACGAGGATGGACAGGTAGCCTTAGGCATAAGGCTTAACGGTAGCGAAATAAATACACTATCTGAAAATGTGACTATGCCCAAGGCAGGTAAGTCCAAGAAATGGAGTAAAGATATAGGAGAGATAGTTTAGCGATTCCTTTTGATTAAACTACACCGTTAGCAGTTACAATCCCCCCTTGCGGGCAAGGCAGGATACTGAAGGAGGAATCAAATGAATCAAAAAACCTTCTTAATCTCAGGTATGGTGTTCGTTTTGTTTTTTCTGACATGTGGACCCAAGATTATGATTCCACCCAATGTAGATTTAAGAAAATATCAAAATGTCGGATTCATAGACTTTGTGTGTGATAATGAAGGAAACCTGGATGACTGTGTGAGTGAGCGATTTCTGGAAACTTTGCGCAGCTATCAAAAAGATGCACACATCATAAGGCTCGGTAGCCAGGAAGAGGTTCTGAAAGCAGTGGCAGCAGGTCAGATGGATGAAAAGGCAATCCAGTCAATAGGGCAAAAATACGATGTTACTGCCATCATTACAGGTACGGTGCACGTGTCCGACGTTAAGGCAATAGTTGATCTAAACCCGGACATTAAAATGGAGGGTGGCGGAATCCAGCCGGAAGGCAGGAGGCTGGAAGCAGTAGCCAGTATCACCATATCTGCCAGTGTATGGGAAACAGAACAGGGTACAAAACTCTGGACTGGGTCAAAGAGTGGACAGGAGAAGGTTGAAGAAGTTTTTATTTCCCCGGATAGCAAAGTTCTTTTCGATGCAAAAGAATACAGATCTGCCTACAGGGACCTGGTCAAACCCTTGATTAAATCTATCAGTACTGATTTCAAGATACGTAAGAAAAAAATTTAAAAAGAAGAAAAGCAAATGAAGCGTACTGCTTTATGTGCCTAAGCTTGCGGGAATTCTAATTCCCTCACAAAGAGTAAAGGTATATTTAAAAAAATTAATTTGCTTTTAAGGCTCTTTATTTGTATTTAATAGGTGGAGATATTTGCTGGGGTTTGGGTTGACAGGTTTGCCACGTTTTTTTCCGGAGAGGTGGCCGAGTCGGCTGAAGGCAGCTGCCTGCTAAGCAGTTGTACCTGAAAGGGTACCCCGGGTTCGAATCCCGGCCTCTCCGTTTTTGTTAATTACAATGTATTACGTATACGTGCTTCGGATAAAGAAAACGGGGTGGCATTATATAGGACAAACACAGAATTTAGTAAAGCGATTAAAGAAGCATTCCCGTGGTGAGACCAGATCAATGAAAAATCGTGGTGAGTTTGAGGTGGTTTATGTAGAGGAATGTTCATCTCGAATTAATGCTATGAGGCGGGAGAAAGAGATAAAGAGTTACAAAAGTGGTGAAGCATTAAAGAAGTTGTTGTCCAATTACTCTAAAGATAAAATAGACGCTGGACCAGTCGGCTGAAGTCCCGCCTTTGGCGGGATAAGCAGTTGTCCCGCAAAATGCGGGACCCCGGGTTCGAATCCCGGCCTCTCCGTAAATAATTCTCATCATAACACCCAATAGTTTATGAAAAACCAATTCATTGCCTTTAACTTTTGGGCAGGATTTTATTAATGAAAAAGTAAGAATATTTCTTATATAGTTCAGGAAGATGTCGATAATACTATTGAGCAGGTTTTTTTATTCCATTGACAGAGAATATAAATAGTATATTCAGAAGTTTGCTAACCACCTGATGTCATAATTTAAGGGATATGATGAACAATTCAGCAAAGAAGAAACCAAAAAAATCATGGATGGCAGAAGGGATTATTATTGCTGCAAGTCCCATAGCAGCTTATTTGTTAACATACTGCTACGAATTGGGCTTTACCTCTAATTTTGGAATTCCCAGAGAATTTATGACCCTTGAATTGAGGGGTATCCTGCCACTGACTATGGTTATCTTGTTTGTCAGCCTGTCTGTTGAGCTTTTTATTATATTCTTCAAGCCTTTTATGACAACTATGAATGTGATTTTACGAAAGATAATTAATGTATCCCTCTGGATAGTTTTCTTCTCACCCTTAATTCTCCTATATCTATCGCGAAAAAACAACGTCTCCCTATTTTTCTTTTTTGGGTTTTCTTTACTCGCGATATATGGTGAGTTCATATCTCCACTTTTAACTCAAAAACAGAGGGGAAGCTATCTCTATAAACTGAAAGCTTCGGCACAAACATCAAAATCTGCGTTAAACAGTATGAACTACTTTTTTGGAAGAAAAATTGCAAAACTTGTGCTGGCAATTATTATAATGGGATATGCGATGATAGTTACCAGAACAGTAGGCGAATATAAAGCTATTAATCAAAACGAGTTCATGGTGATTAGAAGTTCTCCGGAAATGGTGGTTCTCCGAATATACGGTGATAAATTGACCTGTGCTCCTTTTATTAGAACGACAAAAGAAGTCAAAAGAATTTTCAACGTATTTAAAATATCGGAAGATTCTAACCTGCAGCTCCATTTGGAAAAAGTAGGTCCATTACGATCAGAGAATATAGCTAGTCAATAACGTTATACAAGAACAACCTTGGCTTTTTCAAGGATTAACGAGGACTAATTCCGATCTCATATTTTCAAAAAATTCTTAAGTTGTCCCAGGCTCTCCGTTATTCGTTAATTACAATATAAAATCAATAATGGATTAGTTGGCTGAAGCCCCGCCTTTGGTGGGATAAGCAGTTGTCCCGTAAAAATGCGGGACCCCGGGTTCGAATCCTGTCCTTAGGTTTTTTCCTATCTTCATCCACTACCCATAATCTAACAACTTTGATCTATATGACAGATTGTAGAAACTCGTCTACTAAGGTCCAGTTGGTCCTCGCCTTATCAGGTTAAGCTACAATAACCTGCGTGAGGCAAGGATTCCGTCATGTTTTACGAAACCAAGACTACGATAAAGTTCGAAAACTGATGCATTATCGTTCTTGACTTCCAGATGTACTGCCTTGACCCCGCTGTTCCTGCAAAATTCCAAGGCGTATTCAATTGATTTCCTTCCCAGACCTCTGCTGCGCCATGCAGGAAGGATGAAGATCTCATCCAGAAATGCATCGCGGCCATGGTACTCAAGACTGAAGCCGAAGGTTACCAGCATATACCCCAAGGCAGTCTCATCCTGTTTTATTAGAAAAAGACAACCAAGAGACGGATATTCAATTAGCTCCTCCAGGCTTCGGCGCATTGTTTTTCCGTTGAATGAATACCCAAACTCCGAATAGTAAGCTTTGATAAGTCCAAGCACATTTGGTATATCTTTACCCTGCATTGTGTCTATCGAGGTTGTCATTGTCTGAAATCTCTTTTTCATTCTGTCTCCTCTTAATACTACGGAAAATTGTAACGTTTGATTCCCTGACAAACGTAATATCTTAGAAGCGAGTGGTCACTGAATCTCGTTATGTGGTACAAGGATTTACATCTCATTACGATCACATTGTATCCTTATTTGTGCCTATCCTTATAACCAGATCAAGTGTAACACTTCGCCAAGAAGTACTTTACTAGTCGATCCGGTCAATACTTTTAGCTACGACAGCAATCGGATTACTCACTTCCTAATAAACAATGAACCATAAACGTGATCTAAATTCTCAGACATTAACCAGAAATCACGAATTTTCCCGTCTTCATATCGATGGAACACGAGGAATCCCTTTTCACTGGCGAAAAGATCCGATGCCAGGGGAGTGCAGCGTAATTCCTTTAATCCAAGGAAGTCGAATGAGAATAACTGGCTATCCTGCACTGTAAACTGAAACGTTTGCTGCAATTCAGTCGAATAGTACAATCCTTGGAATTCAGCAAGATCAGTCTCTGGTTTGAAATCCTCACCAGACCATCGTAACCCTCGGGACGGAGTGCCAAATTTAATCTGTATCAGATGATAGTCGCTGGTGTCGGGAATACCCCCGAAAAGAGACTTGAGGTTAGCATAAGGACCATCGGCTGCCAGTTGTTCCGGGGCTATGAAGAGAAAGTATCGTTGGACAAAACTGTTGTTGTCAACAAACGTGTTCTCGCTGATAGGGAGAAGCTCCCCCCCATAAACCTCTGACCATCCCCAATACCAAGACGTGTAGTCGCGATACCACAGCTTGCTGTTATTCAAGAACACCTGAAAGAAGCCATTATCGTCCGTCTTGTACAAACCTTCATACAGAGCAAGCTGCTCTTCGGTGACCTCTATCGGTGTCAATGACGGCGCATAGGGTCCAAGAGGGTAGTAGGTCTTAAGTGGTATTCCAGCTTCCGTAAAGAGAATATCCTGGAGGAAACTATACATCTGCTCGTTCATAGCACGCCCGTTATGAACATTGCTAAGCACTATGTAGCAGGCATCGATTTCAAGAAATCTTGTAAGGCGGGCTTGAAATCCGTAATTGCCGCCAGTACCAATTCCATATTGGGTTATTGTATCGTTTCCATCGTTGTAAACATACTTCGCCAGTGTGGCTACATTAGTTCGAACTAAATTGTTGTTGATTTTGTACTGTTCTTCGAAAAGCATCTCCTTGAATCGTTTGGAAAGAACAAGGTTGTTATCAGCACTTAGGATCTTTTGAAACTGATACAGATCTTTGGTTGTACTAATCATATCACCGGCACCAAGGAGATTGGAAGGAACTTCTTCAAGATCAAACACATATCCATTGATACCCTTTTTGTATCCAACCGCCAGATTGTCATAGGTTGTAAGATTGTTATCCACAAACGTGTTTTTCAATCCCAGTGGTTGACATATATACTCCTGAAGCAACTCGGCGAATGATCGACCTGTCACTTTCTCCATTATGAGCGCTAGTACTGTAAAGCCTGGTGAAGTATAAGTGGTACCTTCGCCGGGCTCGTGTGCCAGGTCTTTGTCCCAGAACAATTCAAGATACTCCCTCGGAGTGTGGTAAATCAGATCCTGATTTCCGAGGTAATCCGGTATAGCCTGGAAGTGGTGTTTGATACCCGATTTATGTAGCAGAAGATGGTGCACCTTAATCTTTGTGGCTTTGTCCTTAGGGTATTCGGGAAGGTAGGTGTCAATGGTAGCATCCAAATCAATTAAACCATCTTCTATCAGCTTGAAGAGCAGGATGGTCGTAAAATCCTTTGAGATCGATGCTATCTGGTATTTCGTAGCGGAATCATTGGGAATACCATAACTCCTGTTGGCATAGCCGTAGCCTTTGTTCATCAGAATCGTGTCACCTATGGCTAACAGAATTGTACCGTTGAACTCATCAGGAAGCATAGCGACGAACTTATCTACTTGTTCCTCGATACACAGGCCAGCGACGTGCTGTTCAGCCAACACTTGACCACAAGTCATCAAACATATAGCTGCTATTAAAAAACACAGACACCTTGTCTTGATAGATTCTCCTTTCTGTAAAACAACTAAGGCATCAAAAAGCACTTCTTGCCTGCTACATAAAGTAATGTTGGATTGTACCTTTGACAGGAAATCTTCTGATACCCGGGTAGCTACTTTTTATCATAACCAGCGAAATTGGTGCCGATGAAATCCTCGCGAACCGGATGGAATACATCGATTACCTTGACATCGGTGATTGCTTTGCCGGAGTGCGGTACGTTGGGAGGAAGCACCATCGCAGTTCCAGGTATTAGTATGTGAACTTTACCCTCAACTGTCAGTTCCAGCTTTCCTTGGATTACATTGACCACCTGCTCGTGCACATGGGCATGTTCAGGTAGAATTGATCCTGCGACTATTGATACATGGGCAACGGTCATACTGTCGGCAGTAACTATCCGCCCAACAATGCCCGGTGCGATTTCTAACGCGGGTAACTTATCCAAATAAAAAATCGGCATAAGAGACCTCCTTAGTAATTTGTGGTGTTATTTCAATCATATAAATCATTTAGAACCTTTTGAGGATTTTGTTAATACTGTCGGAAAGCGTCTCGACCCTGACTGCTAAGACGAACTGTTGTATGCGGTTTCTTTCCCTGACACCCTTTCTTGATTACAATATAATTAGCTTCTTCTAATTTGGCAAGATAAGTCGACAAATTAACCCGCATCAGCCCGGTAAGGCATATAAGGGAGATGTAGTCTGCTGATTCAACTACATACATATAGGAGATTACCGTCAGCAGAGTCGGCTCGTGGATTACCCGACTGATCTCGATCGTAACCTGACTGTTCCTTTGGAGTTTGTCCTCAGACTTCATGAGGCTTCTCCGTTGGCGCTTTCGGGTGTTGGCTGATGAGATGGATAAGGAGTACCAGGCCAGTCACGAAAATCACAATCCCGGGCAACCCAAATTGAAACCAGAGACTTAGTTCCAATATGTGGCTGAGAATAAATGCCGTGAGTATTATCGCAGCATACAAATAGCATCGCTTGATGTCGTACAGCAGTCCAAGTGCGGACGCGACCACGGCAAGCACCAGGCTGAGGGGGATAATGCCGAGGCTGCGAATCCACATCTGCCAGGCTGCATTACCTGAGTAGCCAAAAAAGACCAGCACGCCCAGCAAGGCAGTTACTGTCATCAGCACCACCAGGCGTTGTCGATTCGTCTGCTCTTTCCTCTCTCGCTGCGGAGAGAATTTCACGTAACCCAAGCGGGGCAGAGTTATGGCTTTCTTGAGTCCAGGCGCGATGAGAATGGCCAGCACCGGGGCGATCGCCGCCAGGCTCATAAATCCGTTTTTCACTCCCAGAGCCATACATATGAAACTGAGCCCAACCAGCAGGACATAAATCCCGTCCTGATAGTAAGCCAGGTAGGCTTTACTCTCGATCTTTTTTAGGCTGATTTTTTCGCTCATAAAATACCTCCAGTCAAAAATTGGTTTCTCTTCTAATCCCTTCACCTGGTGAGTTGTTTTGTGTGCAAATCATACTGTTTGCTGGTTGATGTCAATCCGGCAGGTCATCGAGCACCTTTTGTAAACTTTGTTTGTACTGCTGGAAAGCAACTCGACCCTGATTGCTAAGACGAATTGTTGTATGCGGTTTCTTCCCACGATACCCTTTAGTGATCTCTATGTATCCGGCTTCCTCCAGCTTGGTCAAGTGCGTCGATAAATTACCCCAGGTTAACCCAGTAATCCGCATCAGAAAAACGTAATCCACTGATTCAACCACATACAGATAGGCGAGTATCATCAACCGGGCTGGAGCATGGATTACCTGATTGATATCTGCCAGAGGGCGCACATCTGGGGGTGACGATTGTTCACTCATCTCATACTTCCTTTGAAAGCACATCTTCAGTGGGGATAGGGTTGTGGCGTAATAGACGTATGAAGACGAAAGAGCCGGTGACAATCATTATGCCAGCTGATATCCCAAAAGTGATCGGAAAGCCATGGTGTGAAGCGCTTCCGTGCGTGTACAACCATTCACCGACAACCGGTGATAGACCGACCAGCAGTCCGTAGACATAAAGCCGGTTAAAATGAAGAAAATAAGCTGCGATGCTCATCATGGTCAAGCAGAGCAGACCGAAGAGCATGCTTGTGAGTCGACCCGATCTTAAATACATCTCGTAGTTGAATATTTCTTTAAAAAAGGGTACCCCGGAAAAACGAGAGGACAGTAAGGAGTAAATGAAAACCAAAGTTCCCAGGATTAACGCGATGACATTTATTATGAGCATCACCAGATTGAACTTGATCAATCTGGTTTTTCGGGCTGTGCCAAACTGCACCACACC
>JAOUFL010000259.1 GCA_029858245.1 Candidatus Zixiibacteriota bacterium | reverse complement strand
GACCTTCAGTGCAATCATTGTTCTATATGCTACCTTTAGTATAGTTAGGTTCATAGGAGAGTGGTTGATAAATCATCTTTTGGACCCTCTTTTTAATAATCTCTACCTGCCAACGATAACCAGCGTTATTGAAAATCTTTTGCCAATACAACTTTTTCGTGACCTGCTTTTAGGAACTACCCCGGAACCACTGGGCTCATTTGGTGTCTTAACTGCAGGTGTCTATATCCCTTTTGTTGTAGTATTGCCATATTTATTCTCCTTCTATCTGGTTTTGAGTTTTCTGGAGGATCTGGGTTACCTCCCCCGGCTGGCAGTGCTTTTGGATAATCTTTTTCATCATCTGGGCCTGCATGGCTATTCCTCGATTCCGCTAATTCTGGGACTGGGCTGTAAAGTCCCGGCTATACTCGCTACCAGGATTTTAGAGACCAGAAGAGAAAAACTCATCGCCATTGCCTTGATAATGATGAGTGCTCCCTGTCTGCCCCAGACTGCTATGATTTTAAGCATAATGGCTCCCTTTGGCAGCAGTTATCTTTTTTTGACCTTTGGGCTGCTCCTCCTGGTCTCCGTTATCAGCAGCATTGTTTTAAGCCAGCTACTCAAGGGTGAAGCCCCGGAACTTCTCTGCGAGATTCCACCTTATCGCCTTCCCAGACTCTCTTTTCTTATGAAAAAGGTCTGGCTTCGCTTAAGCTCTTTTGTGAAGGAAGCCATCCCTCTTATTATCCTCGGGATATTTTTCATTGCTATTTTAGATATATCAGGTTTGATTGGACTTGTCAGTAAAATTCTGGGTGCGCCTGTCTTACATGTTCTGGGTCTTCCTCCGGAAACTGTTGTGGTGATGATAAGCGGATTCTTACGCAAGGATGTTTCCATCGCCTTGCTCTCCCCTTTTAATTTATCGCCTCAACAGCTTGTCGTCGCCTGCTTATTTTTAGTCCTGTATCTCCCCTGTATTGCTACCTTTTTTGTTATGTCTAAGGAATTAGGTTTAAAAGATGCTGTGAAGCTGATAGTGATTATGTTTTTTTCCGGCCTTTTAGTCGGTGCGATCCTTAATTTTATTTTTAAAACCTTTTGATACTGGAAAGTAACAGCAGATTCCAGATTCTTAATCACACCTGACAAAAACTTGTTGCCAGTTACTTGCGAAATGAGTATAATAATTAACAATAAAATTCAGAGTGACTTAAAGGTCTTTGAAAAAGTAAAATAGCATGGTCGGGCAAAGAAGCCCGACCTACGAGAGTTTTTTAAAGGTTTGATTTTTGAACTTTAAACCTTTAAACTCTTAAACTGTTAAACTGCTTTTACCGGAGAGATGTCCGAGTCCCGCTTTCGACGGGACAGGTTGGTCGAAGGAGCACGCCTGGCCACCGCCTACGGCGGGGTTCCGCTAAAAGCGGAAAGAGCGTGTAGCAAAAAATGTATTATGTATATATCTTAGAGAATGATGAAGGTACCCATTACATCGGATATACTGCTGATTTACCGAAGAGAATTAAGGGTCATAACTCCAGCAAAAGTAGATGGACGAAGAAAAAAGGACCCTGGAATTTAGTTTATAAAGAGGAGTTTCAAACTAAGCAAGAAGCTTTTTTGAGAGAGAGGCAAATTAAGAAATTTAAAGGAGGAGAAGCGTTCAGGAAGCTTTTAGTTGAATAAATATTACAGCTTTTTAAAGGTTTGATTTTTGAACTTTAAACCTTTAAACTCTTAAACTGTTAAACTGCTTTTACCGGAGAGATGTCCGAGTTGGTCGAAGGAGCACGCCTGGAGAGCGTGTAGCCCTTAAAAAGGGCTCCTGGGTTCGAATCCCAGTCTCTCCGTTATTGCTTTAGAAATGGCCCTGAGCTTGCCGAAGGGTCGGAGGGCGGATACACCTGAGCTGCGAGTTCCTGTTCTCAGGCCATCAGTTGGTAACGACTTACAGCACTGCAGAGTTGACAAAGAGAAATATAAATGAAATCAGACAGATTTCTTTTCAGTTGCTTTTTCGCGATTCTTTTTTGTTTTACCGTATCCTGCCAGCAGCAGCCAGATATTTCGATAAATATAAAAAGGATGAACGACAGAGTGGTGGTATTCGAATGTCTGGATGCAAACATCACCGCTATTGCCGGAAGTAAAGGTCTCGCCATTGTAGACACTCATCGTGCTCCCAGCATAATGCTGGAATTAAAAAAGCTATTTGAGAAGGAATTCGCAGGAAAAAAAATCTTATATGTAATCAACACACATGGACACTGGGACCACTGCTCAGGTAATCGAATCTTTCCTGCTTCGATACTGGTGGGGCATGAGAACTGCCGTGAGTACATTCAACGCAATCCGGCTAATTCCCTGCAAAACATTTGCTCTATAAAATCCCACCTGAATGAATTGAAAGAACAGCTTAAGAGCCTGGACGGAAAATCTCAGCAGGCCAGCGAACTTTACTCAAAAATCGCTGGCTGGGAAAAGGTGTTTAAAGACCTGAGGAAGGGATATGTGATAACCCCCCCTTCAATCGTATTCAGAGACAGTTTGAGTCTGGACCTGGGCGGGCTGATCTTAAAGCTGATTTATTGCGGCGGAAATGCCCATACGGATAACGATATCTTTGTCTGCATACCGGAGGAGCAAATCCTCCTCAGCGGTGATATATTTACCTGGCATCAAGCTTCGGTTT
>JAOUFL010000258.1 GCA_029858245.1 Candidatus Zixiibacteriota bacterium | reverse complement strand
AATCTTCCTCTCATCACCTAACAGCGTTACCCTGGCAATATTCTGGGAAACGATCTCCTTTGCAGCCCTTATCATTCTCTCCTCAGTTCCCTCCGGAAGAACCACCCTTTTATGTTTAGCTTTGGCTTTCTCTCTAATCTTTTTTATTATATCCATATAACTCCTTTAAAAATATTTTGATTATTAGAATCGAATTTTACTAAGTTACAATTCAATCTAAGGGGGAAATGCTGGAGTGTAAAGCTTTAGTTTTACTTTTTTAGTTAATCCTGAAAGGTTTACATCCTATTAGATTTACTTATCCCTCGTCTTTAAAAAGCGAATCCCATTTCTTCTTGAGTTCTTCTTTATCCGGAAGCTTATCAGGGGGCGATAAATCCTGTGCAGTTCTCGGCTCGAAGTACTCGCAGAAATTACCTTTTTCCTTATATCTGACCCATTCTGCCTGAGGTTCCTTGCACTGGTGATAGGCATCTTTATCGTAAAGCTGGCAGTTGTAACAACATTTCAGATCAGCCTCGCAGTTGGGACAGATTTCTTTGCGACCTATCTTCTCCGGAACCTCAACATCCTTTTTACAACTCCAGCAGAGCATAAAAACTCCTTGAATTTTTCATCTGGATAAATCTATCTGCTCTTCACTCCATTGATTGTTTGAGTTAAGATACGAAAAATAGAATGTATCTGAATCATCAGACCATCTAAAAACGGACACAGGTATGCCAGCTATGAGCTCATAAGTTTTGACCAGGTTTATTTTCCCCTCTCCTTTCAGCTCATAGAAATCTATATTCTTTACCGAACCACTTTTTTTCAACAAAGCTAAACGACTACCATCAGGGGACCAGGTAGGATTTGCATACACAAGGCTATCAGAGTAATCAAATAGTAATAACTTCTTTTCCCCGAGATCAAAAAGCCCAAATGACCTCCCTCCTGCTCCAATAATGGCTATGGTATTATACTGAGCAGAGAAAACCACCACAGAAATATAGAAATAGTTATTCTTGACAAGTTCTCCAAATTTTTTCCCAAACTTTTCAGCCAACTCCGGCAAATCACTAATTTTCAACACCGGCTCTCTTTGAGTTGAAATATATATATCACTCTCAACCCAACTCGTGAAGAATTTTACACTCGAAATAGCAGGTTTTGTCATGCTTGATAGTTCTTCGAGGCAAATTCTTGGTTTACCTTTTTGGATTGGTTTACCTCCGAGGTAAACTTCATAACAATTCGTACCCTGTATTTTTCTAAGGCTGTCCCCAGGTAAACTAAGTATAACACTCTTTAACACGAGGTCAATTATTTGGATATCTCCTAAACCTGCTTCCCCGAACCTAGGCATTACGAAAATGAAATTCCTCGCATCTGAAGATTCCCACAATAAAGTATCTACAGACATTCTGAATTTATGCAGAAAAGTCCTTTGACTACTATCTACTTTGCAATAAAATATATCCCGTCCTTCATTCTCAAAACCCAAACCATTTCTCGTAGTATATGCCACATATTCCTTGTCAGGTGAGAGGACAATAGTATTGTATGGCCAATCATTTTGCTTAACTATTTCAAATTTCTCACCAGTTTCCAATTGAGTATAATAATAACCATTCTCCAGGATAATCTTAACCTTTCCCTGCTCCGAATAACCTAATCCAAAGCCTAAAAACAGAACTACAACTATATAAAATGTTTTCTTAAGCATTTAATTACCTTTGCCCAAATTAGAGGATTCTTTGAACTGGCTCAGGTAAGCCCGTATAAAATTATCGATTCCCCCATCCATAACCGCCTGGCCATCGGGCGTCTCCAGCCCAGTGCGGTGGTCTTTGACCAGAATATAAGGATGAAAAACATAGGAGCGGATCTGGCTTCCCCATTCGATCTTCTTTTTCTTCTTCTCTATCTCCTGCAGTTTTTCCTCCTCTTTTTCTTTGTAGTATTGATACAGACGGGACTTCAAAACCTTCATCGCATTCTCCTTGTTCTGCATCTGGGACCTTTCAGACTGACACTGTACCACAATCGCCGTGGGCAGGTGAGTAATCCTTACTGCTGAGGAGGTTTTATTAACATGCTGTCCACCTGCACCTGATGCCCTGAAAGTATCAATCCTTAAATCATCCTCCTTTATCTCCACAACTATGTTATCCTCAATCTCCGGGAAGATGAAAACGGAGGCAAAGGAAGTGTGTCTTCTTTTGTTAGCATCAAAAGGAGAGATTCTTACTAACCGGTGAACTCCGCTTTCCGCTTTCAGGAAGCCATAAGCATATTCGCCTTTAACCTCCACGGTAGCGCTCTTTACGCCAGCCTCCTCTCCAGCCTGCAAGTCAATGACGCTACTTCTAAAACCTTTTCTTTCTATCCAGCGCAGATACATCCTTAATAACATCTGTGCCCAGTCCTGGGATTCTGTTCCGCCAGCCCCGGAATGGATGGTTAGAAGAGCATCTTTGGGGTCATCCTCACCTGAGAGGATGGTGGCAAACTCGATATCCTCTATCTCCCCCTCCAGATTCGCTAATCCTTTGTTTAACTCAGGCTTAAGGGAATCATCCTCCTGGGAAAGCTCATCTAAAACCTTGATTTCTTCAAAATCTCGATATAGTTTTCCCCATCTCTCGTTCCATTTCTTTATGAAGGTAATCTCTTTTAGAATCGATTGGGCTTTCTCG
>JAOUFL010000054.1 GCA_029858245.1 Candidatus Zixiibacteriota bacterium | reverse complement strand
GACAGAACAATGTTCTGTCCCTACATTAACTTTTCATTTATTATCTTTCATATGTTATCATAGTTTTTAACCGGTAACCTCATGTTTCCCTCAACGTAGGGAAATTTTTTGGGAGTGCAAAAGCTTGCTTTTGCATGGATTGGTTCTTGTTTCGTCGGACATGAATCCCGACGCTACGAATTCCCGTAGAGCATAAATATTTTAAATTTTACTTGACCAACAGCTTTGGCAGTTTTATTCTTATATCAGTAATAAAATTTTTAATAAAAATGACAGTGTCAAGCGGGCTTATGTTAATAGAATTTCTTCAACTAGATAAAAAAGTAAATTTAAAGAGATTATCCCCAAAGAATAAACCAAAAGTCTTAAGGAGTGAAATGTTATGAGTAACAAAAAAATATTTAGTGTGGGTTTGATTATTTTAGCAATTACCCTCGGGGCTTTTTGGGTTTCGCTTGGTTTGAATTCCTCCGATGAGGATATAATATACCTAAACGGAAAACCACATGATAAAAACCATCCAAAACCCAAGCAGGAGATAAAACAGGTTTTCGAGTACAAATGGGACCTGCCTGTGGACTCATGTGATGGATGGGACACCTATTTATGGCAGATAAGGTTTGACCCTTTGCCAGAATTAACTAAACCATCCAATATTTATGTGAAGTTAAAATCCTGCTGGGAAAAGAAGTCCGCTGGTGTTGGGACTCATCCCATTTATAAAGAGGGACCCCTCTTTAAGGTATCTTCTAATGAAAATGTTCTGGACTATACTCCGTTCGTTGAGCCCCGGTGGCTATATCCTATTAAAAAGGGTGAAATCTATGAGGGAACAATTGCCATAGTTCCGAGAGATATTGGTAAATACTGTATACACATAATAGGAGGAAGTTTTGAAACCTTCATAGATTTTGCTTTTAATGAAAATGGGGAATTAGTTCATCTCTCAGATCAAGGTATTTTCCCAAAGGAAGATTTACCCAATCATCCACTTATAACTGATAAGGAGATATACGTAAAATTTGGTGGCACTTATGTAACCAATCTTTTCCACATAACTCCCCCTCTCTCTTTGAACGACACCTCGATAGTTAATTACCGGGTCGTAACCAAGGTTGATTATCCTTATGGTTTGAAAATAGTAACCCGTGATGGTCCTAACATCAGCTTTGAGATGATTCCCGGACCTGTTGCCAAGGGTGATACCTTAAGAGGTTCCTTTATAGCAGTTCCTCCAAGAGTAGGTGAAAACAGCATTGGTCTGGGTATAGAGGAGCCTCCCAGAGAGGGAGTTAAACCGCAGAATGACGGTTTCAGTGCTTATTATCATATGCTAAAAGATGGGAAATTGTTGTTTATTTCTAATAATCCAAAAGGATATGGTGCACTTATTAATTACTATAGGAAGAAAGGGGTGTCTCTTGAATAAAGGTAAATTATTTTTCGGGGTTTTTCTTGTTTTATCTTTTATTTCTTATTCCACTCATAAAATATCTGAATACAGGACAGAACGATGTTCTGTCCCTACATTAACTTTTCATTTATTATCTTTCATATGTTATCATAGTTTTTAACCGGTAAACCCATGTTGCCCTCAACGTGGGTTTCTGTTTAATCTATTTTTCCCAAAAAATCCTTGCTAAATATATTCCAAAGAACTATACTTAAGAAGAATAATTAAACATTATATGCTTTTCAGGGCTAAGTGGTTGCTTTTCTCATCCTCTTTAGTTTAGACGGAATAAGCGACCCGCAAGTTTAAAGTACCTACGAACTTGCTAATATGTGACTACTTTGGCAAATAAAATTATTTTACAGAAACGTGAAAGGAGGTGACAATAATATGGCAGGGCACATCATTTTATTTAAACATCGAGACTTACGTGGGCACCACAGACACATATTCGATTCAGAGCTGTATCTCAACCATAGAGAAGACAACTCTCTAAATGATGAGGTCTCATCATTCGTCATTTTAGAAGGTACATGGAGATTTTTCAGGCACGAAAATCGTGGAATACCATATGCTCAAGAACTTGGACCTGGTGTTTATAGGTGGGTTAAAGATTATGGCATAGAGAATGATCAGATGTCGTCTCTTGAATGTATTAAACCATAATCATAGCGAAATGGGGACTCCTAAATACTGTCAGGAGGAAACTTCATATAGCACTCGCAATTCTTGAACGGTCTGAATAACGTTCTTTCTATACGCCCACAAAAAAGGGGAGGGGACCCCGCAAAGCGGGATTTCGCTAAGCTCAACAAGCCTCTCCCCTACATTTTATCCGATATTCGTCATTCGTCATTGTTTTTATTATCTAAACAAATCATAATTCACCAAAATCTCCTTATTAAAATTTTTATCAAACCTTGTCCCCTCATTTAATTCCTCTGCATCAAACCCCAATTTTTTCAGATGTTCCACAAATTCCTTAAACCCATGCACCACGTAAATCTTCTCCGGATTAGACTCTTTGGCATATTCCAGAAGCTCTTTAAAATCCGCGTGGTCTGATAAAGGAAAAACCTCATCTGCTCTAAAGGAGTATTTTGCTCCGTTATCCATACCCCAGCCAGTCAAAAAAGCGATTCTTTTATGAGGAAGCTCCTGCACCATTTTGTGATTTCGGGTCCAGGGAGGAGTAATCAAGACTTTACCCTTAAGATTTTCAGGATGATATTTTTCATAATTTTTAAACTTCACCCCGAACTCCTCGTAGATTTTTACCAAATTGTAAACCGTACCGTGCAGGGACAACCTGAAGCCTTTATCACCCAGAAGTTTTATAGACTCCTGAGCCTTTCCTAAAGAATAAGCTAAAATCACCGGCACTTTTCTCTGATTCAGAGCCTTCTCCACGAAGTCAATAATCCTGTAATAAATCTCCTCTGCTGGAGGAAAAACATACCTTGGCAATCCGAAGGTCGATTCCATAATCAGAATATCACACTTCTTAATTTCCCCTCTTTTTGCAGTCAGGCTTTTTCTTAATTTGAAATCACCAGTATAGACGATCCTCGTCCCGGCTAAATCAAGCAGAATCTGGGCAGAGCCCAGGATATGCCCGGATGGAAAAAGCTCAACTTTTATCCCTTTGACCTTTTTAGGGATATGGTAACCTAAAGTTATAGCCTTAACCTTTCCCAGGCGATGCTCGTATAAAGCCTTTGTCTCCTCGGTTGCCAGAATCTCCTTATGCCTGGCAACATGGTCGATATGGGCGTGGGAGATAAAGGAAAAATCGGTCTTCTTCTTTGCATCTAACCAGAAAAGCAAATCTTTAATATGTATTCCGTTTTTATATTCGATCATAACTTATAGCCTATCTTACGCAGAAACTCCTTTCTGTGCTTTACATCCTCATCTTTCTCTATCCCTTTGGATTTAAACCCGTCGATAACTCCTAAAATTCCTCCGCCCTGTTCTGTCTCTGCCATTATAATCTCTACCGGGTTTGCAGTAGCGCAGAATATATTGCAGACCTCCGGACAGTTCTTTATTGCATTCAAAACATTTATGGGAAAAGCATTTTTGATATAGATGATAAAACTGTGCCCTGCCCCGATCTCAAAAGCGCAAGTTTCAGCCAGTTTTTTTAATTCCTCATCGTTGCCTTCAGAGCGAACCAGACAGGGACCGGATGCCTCACAGAAAGCCAGCCCGAATTTTATCCCGGGAGCTGAGCTGACTAAAACCTCGTACAGATCCTCTGCTGTTTTGATAAAATGGGTCTGTCCTAAGATAACATTTGTATCTTTTGGCATCTCTAACTTATAGATTTTAGTTTCCATAGTTCCTCCATCTTTTGGTTTTGTATCTCTTAATGTCTTTTTCTGTCTGGCCTGATTTGACTTGCACTGCAATTCCCCTCTCCTTTTAGGAGAGGGTCAGGGTGAGGTTCTTTTTAAACTCTTAAACTTTTTTTATTTGTAGTTGCCCAATTCATTGGGGGTGGTCGTTATTAAGTCATACGTTTCGTAGTGCGAGGCTTTAGCCTCGCCTAAGCGAACCTAAAAGGTTCTCACCACGAACTGATTTTTCAAATAACTCAATCACATCAAACCCAGAATCGGGCAGAGAACTCTCAAACTCACAAGTATAATCAAAAAACCCAAGATATCAAAAAAGATTCCGGCTCTAATCATCTTGGTTATCGGGACCATTCCTGATGAATATACAATGGCATTTGGAGGTGTGGAGACTGGCAGCATAAACCCGAAAGATGCGCCCAGGCAGGCACCTAAGGCCGGAGGGAGTGGACTTACCCCGGAAGCCTGGGATATGGCAATCATCACCGGAATCACCATATTAGCAGAAGCAGTATTAGAAGTTGTTTCGCTCATTATAACCCCCAGGCCTATGGCAATTGCTGTAATCCCCCATTGAGAACCTGTCCCCAAAAGACTCATTAAACTATTTCCAATAGCTTCAGCCAATCTGGTCGAGAACATAAGACTTCCTAAAGTCAGCCCTCCACCGAAAAGAAGTATAGTCCCCCAGTCAATTCTTACTGCCTCTTTCCAGGTTAAGGTGAATTTTCTTTTCTTGAAATCAGTGGGCAAAATAAAAAGCAAAGAGGCAGCCAGCAAAGCCACAATTGCCTCTGGCAAATGAGTGGAGAAAAATTTCAACTCCTTAGCCTCAGAGCCATAAAATATTGCTAAAAATCCGGGTAAAATCCAGAGGGTAACTGCAAAGAGGAAGGCAATTAAGGCATTTTTTTCACCCGGACTTAAAGGACCCAGTTCTTTTCTTCTTTGCTCTACATATTCTCTTATGTGATGCAAAGTTTTCCTCTTAGTCGGATGAAGTGCCCGGATTAAAAAATACAAGACTATGAAGGTAATTAAGGTAATCGGCAGGGCAAAGAGCATCCATTTAAAAAAGGTTATCTTGTAACCCAATAGATTTTGAATCATCCCGATTCCGATTAAATTCGGAGGAGTGCCCACTGGTGTGGCAATCCCGCCGATAGAAGCTGCGTAAGCAACGGTGAGCATTACGCCGGTATTATATTTTGAGAAAACCTCCTTAGCGCCTTTCCCTTCAAGCTCCTCTAAAGACCTCAAAATCCCCAGTGCTATCGGAAAAATCATAGCGGTCGAAGCCGTATTTGAAATCCACATCGAAATAGCTGCAGATATAAAACCAATAGCTAAGAGGAGCCTTGAGGTTTTGTTCTTTATCCAGACAGAGGAAAGGATTCTGTAAGCAATCCTCTTATCCAGGCCATGAACCTTCATCCCCTCAGCCAGGATAAAACTTCCGATGAAGAGAAACACTATAGGGTCAGCAAAATGTGCTAAGACCTCTTTATCTTTGCCAATCCCTAAAACAACGCACAAAACCGCTCCCAAAAGGGCTGATATCGGAATGGGAATAGCCTCAGTTATCCAGAAGGTTATAATCAGAGCTAAAACTGCTAAGAGCTTGTGAGCAGATGCGCTTAGAGCAGGAAAAGGCAATATTAAAACCAGAAAGAAAAGAGCAGGACCTAAAAATAGACCAACTCTTCCTCTCCAGAGCTCAAATCTCTCCTCAGCCGAACTTATTTTCTCCTCAACTATAATATCTTCTTCCAATCCTTTGTTACTTTCCTGCATAAATTCTCTTTTTTCGTAATATCCTGCCAAAGGTGAGGTCAATGCTGTAAAATTTTCTCATAAATTGAGCTACTGCAAATTGATTTTTTAGGCTACCTTCTTCAATCATCTTTTAAGAAAATTATCCAATAGCAAGAATGCAAGTTTTTTCATCTTCTTTTCCCTGGTTTGAACTTCTTTCACCACTTGTTCTTTGGTCTTATTAACTCTTTTTAGCTCCTTCCTGTAATTATCTGTCCAGATACCAGCTTCTCTGGAAGTAACTTGAAGATGGAACTGTAAGGCAATTGCTCTACTATAGCTGAACGCCTGGTTTTTGCAATCAGTTCCCTGAACCAGCAATTTCGCCCCTCTGGGTATGTCGAATGTATCTTGGTGCCAGTGGAACACTGGAAATCTTTCGGGAAATCCTTTGAAAAATCTATTCTTTTTACCGAAAGAAGTAAGCTTTACCTCATATCCCCCAATTTCCATTACCGGATTTCTTCTAACTTTAGCTCCAAGCAATCGAGCCAGTAATTGTCCTCCAAAATCGATACCCAGATAAGATTTATTTGATCGGATGACCTTTTTTAAATATCTCCATTCGTTCTTTAGGAAACGATACTTATGCAATTCATAAGCTGAAATTGGAGTTCCAGTGACAATAAATACATCGAAAATTTTTATTGGAGGAAATCTTTTTCCAGTATAGGCAGGGAAAATATAATAACCTATCCCTTTTTCTTTAAGATACTCTTCATATAACCCTATGCCCTCTGTTTTACAGTTCTGGATAACTAAAATTTTCATAATAATAATCTGATATCAGAATATTTAATTCTATTTCATTCGGGAATTGTCGTCAAGACCCCGACACAGGCGGGGGAATTCCCGAATGTGTCCTTCTGGTGCGGGAAAACCAATTCCCGCACCAACAAAAATGCTCTTGAGATTATCTTTAACCTCCGTTCATTCTGTTGAATACAAAAAGAGCCTTGTCGCTATGAGCCGCAGCATACAGGTTTCGAGCCATTCCTATAGGATGCTCGAACAAGTTTTTCTCCAGCGCCTTTAAAGTCTCTGTGGCTACCTCCTTTGGCTGGATTCCCCTATCCCCCTGTTCCCGCTTTCCTCGTGAACCTTTGTCTAATTCAGTATCAACTATAGGTGGAATAATCTCAAATACTTTTACATTTGTATCTCTCAATTGACCTCTTAATGAAACAGAGAATGTATGAAGGGCTGATTTCGATGCACAATACACCGGCATAATCGCTAAGGGGATATAAGCCAGGCCAGAGGTTATATTGATGATGGCGGACTCCTTCTGTTTTTTGAAATGCCTTATCGATAAATTAGCCAGATGTGCAGGGGCAGTAAAATTTGTGGTGATTTCATTTGATATAGCTTCAACCGGCACCTTTTGCTTGAAATCCAATATCTGCTGAATCCCTGCATTATTTATAAGCATATTAAATGAAGGGTGATTTTTTTTCATCCATTCGATTAATTCCACACAGGCAACAAAATCTGTAACATCGCAGATTCTGACCTGTATGCCCGATAATTTTTTTTCTGCTTCCTTTAGTTTATCCTTCCTTCTTCCACAAATTATAACCTGGTTCCCCGCTTCGAGGAAAGCAGATGCCAGCGCATAGCCAATGCCTGTTGCTCCGCCAGTAATGAGTATGGTATTTTCTTTAATCTTCATAGATAGAACCTCCTAAATAACTTCCCACAATGTTAATAATCGCAGAATCTTACTCATAAAACCCCTTTTTAACTGGAAAGAAAATTCGCAGTCTCTTCCGGCAGGGTGGTATTTATATAGACACCTGAACCTAACTCGAAACCGGCCGGTGTGGAAAGTCGGGGCAGGATCTGAACATACCAGTGGTAATAGTCCTCATTCGAGTCTGTTATCGGAGCAGTATGCAGGACCAGATTGTAATCCGGGTCAGATAATTTCGAATAAATCCTTCCCAGGATTTCTCTGAGCACAAAGGCTAATCCCTTAGCCTCATCTGCTGTTATATTTCCAAAACCAGCATTGTGAGTTTTAGGGACAATCCAGATCCCGAATGGAACCTTGGAGGCAAAGGGCTGAAAAGCAACAAATGATTCTGTCTCCAGAATGACCCTTTTTTTGAATTCCAGCTCCTCTTTTAGCATATCGCAAAAGACACAATAACCGTGGTCATCATAATACCTCATAGCCTCCTCCAAAAGATGTCTGATATGAGTCGGGACCAGGGGCAAGGCGATCAGCTGGGAATGAGGATGTAAAAGGGAGGTCCCAGCAGCCAAGCCATGATTTCTGAAAATGATAATCATCTTTATGTTCTTCTCTGAGGAAAGCTCTATATATCTTTGTCTGTAAACCAGACACACCTCCTCCACCTGTTTTAAGCTCATATTCGCCAGGGAGAGGTTATGCTCAGGGGATTCTATTATCACCTCGTGCCTTCCAAAGCCTTCCATCTTCAGGAAAAATCCTTCTGTTACCCTGGAAAGCTCCACTTCGGAGATCAAAGCAGGAAATTTATTCGGAATTATCCTTACCCACCAGCCAGGTTTGTCTTTTTCTGTTCCTCTTTTACGATAAGAAAAAAGCTCCGGAGGAGTCTGGTGCTCACTCCCCGGGCAGAAAGGGCAATCCTTATCAAAGGATGGGAGGCTTTTTTTCTTTTCTTTCGGTTTAAAATCATCCGGCCTTTTAGCCCTTTCCGTGGCTATTATAACCCATTCCTTGGTAGCTCTGTTCTGTCTTATCTCCGGCATATTGTTTCCTTTTTATTACCTCCCTCGATAGTAGGGAGTGGGTGGAGGGTGATTACGAAATTTCCTTTTTATTTACCCTTCTCCCTAACCCTCCCCATAAAGGTAGGGGGAATTAAATAATTCCAAATTCAACTGCTGGCTAAATTCTCCAATTTCTCCAGGTCTTCAGTTTTGCCAATAGCTATAAGGATGTCTCCTGGTTCTAATTTTGAATCAGGAGAAGGGGCAGAAAGCATCTGACCATCTTTTTTGTGTATTGCCAGAACAATCACCCCCACCTTCTGTCTGAGTTCGCATTCTCTTAAGCTGGTATTGGAAAGAAAGCTCCCATCTTTTATCTCTAACTCCTCTATCCTTATATCAGCTCCCTCACCCGAGGTTGCTACCTGCATAAAATCCACCAGATGGGGCCTCAAGGCAGCCAGAGCCATCCTGGTTCCTCCTAAGGAATGAGGAGAAACTGCTTTATTTGCACCTGCCCTTAAGAGCTTTCTCTCGGCTTCTCTGGTCTCAGCTCGCGCCACTATGATTATATTAGGATTAAGCACCCTGGCGGAAAGTGAGATGAAAACATTATCCGCCTCAGATGCCACGGCCGAGATTAATCCCCTGGCTCTTTTAATCCCGGCCTCCTCCAAAACCGAATCCTCAGTCGAATCGCCCTGCACCACCAGTGCTCCATCTTTAATAGCCTCCTCCACCATCTCCGGTTCTTTCTCCACCACTATGCAGGGTATTTTTCTGCTGGAAAATTCATTATAGATCTCCTGACCTACTTTCCCATAGCCGCAGATTATATAATGATCTTTTATCTCCTGAATTCTCTTGCTCATTTTTCTCCTCCCTAAGATACTCCTGAGCTGCCCTTCTAACATAAATTGTGCTCCAGCTCCCACGGCATAGAGGGTAGTCCCAACGCCAAAGATGACAAAAAAGATGGTGAAGACCTTTCCAGTCACAGAAAGAGGATAAGCCTCCTTAAACCCCACCGTGGATATAGTTATAACAGACATATACAGAGAAGTAAGTATATCCCATCTCTCTATTAAACTATACCCCAGGGTGCCGATTCCGATCACAATTATAAGGGTGCCTAAAGCTATTTTTAGTTTCTTATCCGGTTCCAAAATTATCTGAGTTTTGAAAGATTAAACTTTATTTTATTATCTACCATTATAAAAAATTCAACCTCATTATTCTGGCTTCATCTTTTCACCTTCCTGAGGCTTCTCCTCAGGTTTTCTCATGACCAGCTTTCTCAAAATCGGAGGGGTCATAAGGGTGGTAGCCATCACCATAAAGATGATCACCGTGTAAAGGTCTGAGGTTATTGCACCCATTCTCAGACCGATTGAGGCTATGATCATTCCAACCTCTCCTCGAGGCACCATTCCGAACCCTACAATTAAAGCCTCTTTACTTCCCAGGTTAAGAGCTCCCAAACCACAACCCAAAAGCTTACCTGAAACAGCAAAAATAGTTATGATCAAGGCTGCCCATAAAAGCTGAGGTTGGCTAAAGATTGATAGATCGATCCAGGTACCTAAAATAACAAAGAAGAAAGGCACCAGGAAATTATATAGCGATTCAGTTTTCACTGATAAATTAAATTCCAGGTTTAACCCAGATAGGATCATCCCGGCTAAAAATGCTCCTACTATGGCAGCTAAATCTATATAACTGGCAACTGCTGAAAGTAAAAGGCAGAAAAGTATAGCCAGAGAGAAAACTGCATCTTTTGTGCGAAACTTTGATACCCGTGGTAAAACCCGGTGAACGATTCTTCGCCCGACTATTATCAAAAAGACTATAAATGCAGCTGCTTCTAAGGTAATAAGCCCTATTTTAACTAAAGATAAAGTCCCTTTATCCAGGCCAGTGACAATCGCCAGTACAATCAATCCTATAACGTCATCTATCACTGCTGCCCCCAGTATAATCCTTGCTGCCCTTGACTCTATAATACCTAAGTCTGCAAAAACCCTGGCAGTTATCCCCACGCTGGTAGCCACCATAGCTGCACCAATGAACATCGCCTCTGTTGTGGTATGATCTATGATTAGTGTGTAAAGATACCCGAGTACAAAGGGAAAGACCACACCCAGGACTGCCACCACCAACGAGCTTTTACCCACCCTCATAATCTCCTCAACTTTGGTATGAAGCCCTACATTGAAAAGCAAAATTATCACCCCTATCTCTGCTAAAACCGGAAAAATCTCCGAAGTACCGATAAGGTTCAGAACCTGGGGACCCAGAATCACTCCTGCCAGAATCTCCCCTATCACCGCCGACTGTTTGAACCTCTCAAAAATCTCTCCCAAAAGCTTGGCTGAGGAATAGATTAAAAATAAAGTGAAAAGTAATTGGGTGATGTTTTCCATTTCAGGACACCTGGTAACGCATTGATCATATCAATGCTATGTTTATTTTTATTCCACGATAGTTTATTCTGCTGGAGGCGAAGATGAGTCTCTCTCGAGAACCTCCAGATAGACTTCATGCTTAAGTTGTTCTCTGGTATGACGGTTTAATATAGTCTCAAGGTAAGAATCAAGGATTTCATCTGTTCTGTTCTTTTCTTTTTCAAATTCTGGCAGGATGCTTTTTAAATATCCCTCGTCTTTTGGAATTCGCACCTCTTTTAATCCCAGCTCAAAAAATATCTTTAAAAAGCGTGCTTCTTCTTCAGAGTGGCATTCTAAGAAATACTCTGCTTTTCTGCCATATCTCGTATAGAATAGTTTCCAGCCGAAAAGGTCTTTTTCTATTCTCAGATTCTCAGGAGAATAATCCAATTCAACCTTGCGCAAAGACCTTTTAGGCAAAGACAGGACTTTTTCTCTATAGATTTCTCCAATTAGCTTCCTCATCAATCTCAATCCCTTAGCATATTATCCATAATCACT
>JAOUFL010000053.1 GCA_029858245.1 Candidatus Zixiibacteriota bacterium | reverse complement strand
CCAAGGCTTCATCCAGAGTTTGATTCTGGAAACTTACTGTTACTAACACCCTGGGATTTACCCCTTTATCCCAGGAGAGGTTTAATCCGGCTTCAGAAGTTATATAAACCAGGATATCTTCTAAGGGAGTTTCCCTGGCAGAGAAAGAGAATAACTTATTTTTCTGGTTTTCCCCCTCAATTTCCGGATGAAGTTCTAACTCCGGAGGAATTGAAGAATTGACCTCTGATTTTAATGGGATCCGAAACTCAGATTCATTCGAAAGCACTTTTTTAGAAGCACAGGAAAGTATCAAGACTAAAGATAAAAGTGATATTAAGATAAAATATTTAAAATTGTTCATTATTGCCCCCTTCATAAGCCGGTAGTGGATGATAGCTCAAAACATGACTAATCCCTTCTTTAGTAAGAATGACTTTGCTTTTCCCTATCTCTGAGACCGTCCAGCCTTCAAAATGCTCACCCTCTTTGACCCAGGCTTTTTTACTTCCCCAATAAAGTAATGCTGTCTTACCATCCTCGCTTATCAGAATGGCTTTGACCGTAATTGTCTTTGGCTCACTCTTTTTAGAATATATCTCTGGTTTGGAACCAGAAACTGGCGCTGGAGTGTATCCTTTACTCAACTTGGCTAACTCATCCCTTAATTTCTCCTGTTCTAAAGAATCTCGAAGGAGTTCAATCTCCATCTTGATTATCTTTATCCTTTCCTCTAATTCTGCAACTCGCCGATTCCCGTTACCAAAGGGATCTCTCCAGCCTTTAAGAAGTCGATAAAGAGGAGTCTCCCCTGCTAGCTTCTGTGTGGTGTCTGCTTTGGCTTGAGTAAGAGAATCATCTTTATCCCCTTCTTTTTTAACCAGGTTTTTTTTCTGAGCTTGGTTTTGGAGTTTGTTTCCGGGCTGTGATCTTTCTACAGTTCCACTCTTAGCAGGCGGAGCTTGAACTTCTCCCACCCCAGTTAAAAGTTTAAAAGCAAAGAATCCTACAATAAGAAGAAAAACCAATCCACCACCCAAAATCATCTTTTTACTTTTCAGAAAACCAACTGAAGACATCTCTTAGACACCTCCTGAGGTGAGGTAATATTTTATCCTGAGCTTAAGCTCACCTGGAAGATTTATATCCTTACCACCCAGGGTGAACAAATCTATCAAAAAAGGATATTCCTTCAACGATTCTAACAGTATTATCAACTGATCATAAGATGAATAATTGGTCACTCCTATCTCTAATGGCATTTCCCTGATACCTGCCAGGCTTGGAAAATCAGGACTATTTTTCTCCTTACCTACCCTGACCTTACAGGTCAAGCTTATTCGTTCAAAGACCAATTGCAGATATTTCTCCAGAAGAACCTTATTAACCTGAGGTTCCGAGACAAAGGGAACCTCCTGAAGTTTACCCCCCTTTAACCTCTTAAGAGCCAGAGAGGCACTTAGCTTCTTTAGATTTTCTAAATGAGCATTAAGCTCCTCCACGCTTTTTGTTTTCTGGCTTATTCTGGTTTGAAGAGACCGGATCTGTCTTACCCCAAAAAACAACACTAAGACAATCACTATTCCTGCTATTAAGAATATCTGCTTTTTCAATCTTTACCCTTTCAACATTAGGTCTATTTTGAATTTTAAATTATCACCTTCCAGTTTACGCTCTAAGATTGGGTTAGTCCAGGTAGAGCACTGATTCAACAAAATCCTCAATTCCTCTGCTCTATAAAACCTCTCCACATTGTCATAGCCTTGAATGATACCGGTAAGCTCCCCCTTCCATTTTTTTCCTGCTCTTTTCACCGTCAGAGAATTTAGGGTTATATCTTCTGGAATCACGCTGGCTAACTCCAGTAGAAATTCCGTCCAGGCTGGCTGTTTTTCCACAGAATCGGAGATTAACTCTTTAGCAAGTCCCTTCAGCTCGGTTTCTCTTTTTTTAATCTCTCCCTGGACTGCTCTTTCCTTATCTAAAAGACTAAGCCAGTCCAGAGAATATTTCAGGTTTGCTCCCAGGATGAAGAGAACTACCAGTATAAAAACAGAAGCCAGCCAAGTTACCATCTTCTTATTCTTTTCCCTCTCTTTTATGGATAATGGCACCAGGGAGAAATGGAATTTCTTGGGATTCAAAAGGGCTAATCCCAGACAACCAGGGTAAGTTAAAAGCTCCTCATTTGAGCCCTGAAAAACCTCTTCTGTCCATAGGGGAATAATATCCAAATCCACCTGTTTTTTCAAAGCTTCAATGAAATCTGAAGGTTTAAAACTCCCTCCTAAGACAACTTTTGTGATTTTATCCCGGGGGTAGTTCTCAGTATAAAAAAGAATTGTCTGATGAATATCTTTGATTAAACGTTCAGTGACTCCTTTGCCTTCTTCTGAGCCTAAGGGTAAACCACGGGTTATCCTTATTTCCTTTCCTTTAAAAATCAGTATTCTGCTTCTTTCTCCCGAGACATCTACAAAAGCCACGGTTTCATTCTCTTTCAATTCTTCAGTTTGCTCTAAAAGTACCCTTACTGCTATAGGGTAAGTGGTGAAGAAGATAGATCTTGCTTTATAATTTGAGAAAATGGAAGCCAGCTCTTCCAGATGTTTTCTGCCTAAACACGCCACCATCATCTTGGTCTGAATTCCCGCAGTAGTATCCTCTGCCTGACCCAGTTCTTCATAGGTGTATTCAGATGCTTCTTCTAAAAATTTTTTAGTTTCTTTTTCAACCGCTTCATAAAAAAGCTTCTTTTTTAGTGGAGGTAAGAGAATAGTTTTATGCACTGAGCCTTCTATACCACCGCATATTCTGACATCCAGTTTTCTTGTTTCCTTAGAAAGATAATCCGTCAGCTCTTTCCTGTTAAGTTTTAAGAGCTTACTAACTTTTATGGTATCTCTCTGCGGCTCAGCTAAAATAAGTCTGGCAATCTCTCCATCCCAGTCAACTGCTAAGATCAATTTTGCTCCTTATTTTTTATTTTATAGATCGATATCATCCCCCATCCCCCATTCGTCTTCCTTATTGGGACCCGAGGAGTAAAATTTATGCTGGGTAGCGTCCCAGATATATTCTATCCCCCAGGGGTCTACTACCTTATTGGCATCTCTTACCAAGCCAGCGTTGGTCAGGGAAGAAACCCCACTGACCAAATTCCAGTTTGTTAATCCATCCCAGTTACCCGAAGGGTCAGTTGTATCCTCATCTACAAAACCATCATTATCGTCATCATTTTCTGCTAATATCTGAGCGGCCTGATTTAGAACCGCCAGTTCTTCCTCAATCTCTCTCCTCCAGGAAATAGAAGTTTCCAATTCTGATTGAGAGATATATATTAAAATATCATCGAAATCTGTATTTGAGCTTTTCTGTGTATATATGCCATCAGAAAGGGTTGAATTCTCCTCCTCAAATCTAAGGTTTCTACCAGATGAGATTAAAACAGAAGCAGTAGTTCCGATGGTCTTACCATCAACTTTCAAATCAGCAAATGGGTCAGCCTGGTTAGTAGCCACATAGACATAATATTTATCTTTATAGTTCTCATCTGTCTGAGCAGAGGGAGGTAACTCCAGCTCATCAATCGATAGAATGTAATTTGAATCGGGTAAAGGCAAAACTAAGTTTTTTTGATAATAATTCACGATCGATTTTTTAATCTCTTCCATCTCTTTTTTGGTTGCCCTTTCTTTTTCTAATTTGCTAATAGCACCGTAGAGATTAACCACTGATACAGTAAGAATGCCCATAATCGCCATGGTTATTAGCAATTCAAGTAAGGTAAAACCTTTTTCGGATTTCATCAATAATCAGACAAAAAGTTATAATAGACTTAAACATTCAAAGTCCACACGAGTTCTTAATTAAGGTAACCTAATTCACACCCCCTGAAGAGGTTTTCTTCAGGATTCAAAATAATTTTCTTAGGGGATACACTTATAATAAGTGCATCCCCTTCTACTTCTTTTTAATCCGTTAATCTATGAAGTAGTAAAGACCAATCCTCCCTGAGCCTGTATAGGCTGCATCTGCAGTTATCACTCCAGAGGTATCCACACCATCATCCAACTGCCGATCAACGTTCCCGGCAACTTCAGGTGGCAGACTGATAGAGACATAATTACCCTGGCGGTGAGTGGTGCCCACCATAGAGGTGTCAGACCATCCCCAGGTGTAGGTGCCTCCAAATGGGCTCCTCCGTGCTTCATGCGCTAAGTTCTCAGCCTCCATATCCGACCAGACCGTGTCATTACCATCAAACTGGCCATCACCATCCCTATCTCCCGGCAGCTGCTCGAACTTATCAAAGTAAGTGTAAGCGCCAGCATAGAGTCCCTGCAGGTCTTTTACCTGCCTTCTTACCTTGGCGTTATTGATCATCTGGGCACCACCTAAGATAGCACCGATCAGAAGACCGATAATCACCAAGCCGATGGCTAACTCCACCAAAGTAAAACCGCTCTCTTTTCCCAACAGCTTCCTCATTTCCTTCACTTGCTTTCTCACCTCCTTTCAGATTGGATTTTAAAGGGTTTTATTCAACCTTTTAAAGAAAAACCACTTTTGATTTATTTCCATTTCTTTACTGCTATTGCTATTATAGACTGACCAAATGGAATAGGTATCAGTTTCTCGATAAACGCTAAGACAGGGACTATAAACCTATCATAAAACAGTGTTACTTTCAGACTACCCTGCTTTCGTCTTAATAGCCTGCCGTAGATAAACCAGCCCAGTAAGCCCAGCGAATTGAAATATGAAATTGAGATAGGTTTTAAGCCTGCCATTTCGAGTTTATATTCGACTTCTGATTTGCTATAGCGTCTGTAATGCTTGTTAGTATTATCCAGTTCGCCATACGCAAACCTGAACGCAGGCACAAACAGTTTCAATTCGCCGTCTTTCTTTAACATATCCCCCATATTAACTAATGCCCTAAAGTCGTTTTCTATATGCTCAAGCACGTTTATACATAGTATTGAATCATATTTCTCGCTTAGTTTAGCCTTCTCAATATCCAACTTTAATACTTTGAACTTATTAGACCAGTAATATTGTTCTCTTAATAACTTGACCGAGTTTTCGTCCTTATCGGTAAGTGTTATTTTATTATCGTTGAATATGAACGGAACAGACGTGCCTATACCAGCCCCGATTTCGAGTATTTTGCTGTCTTTGGATTTATGGGCTTCAAGTTGGCTGTAAAGCCAGCTGTTGTAATTGTTAGCCTCTTTCATTATCTTTAATTCATTCATTTCTTCCCTAACAGAAGTCTGGTTATCGAAAACAGGAGCAAACATAAACGTTAGAATAAGATTTAGTTGCTGGGAATGTTTCCACTGCTGAGGATTGGTTGACTTCTCAACCTGCAGCACCCCTCATACCCATAAACTTTTCTTACTTAATCGGAATAATGATTCAAAACTTTAGGAGTTAATAATTTTATTTAACAGTTTATAAAAATATAATCCAAGCCTTGATAAATAAATTATTAGCAATTACTTATTAAATAATTAGGCTCTTACCTTAACTCTCTTGTCAGTATTAGAATCAACTGAACCATTGAAATAATCAAATAAGTGAGAATAAGTGAGAAGTTGTTCTTATGAAATGTTGATTCTTACCGATATTGCTATTAAGATTTACACTTTCGCAATTTGAGAGCAAAAAAAAGAAATGTAAATGTCGGAAAAACTGAAAAGCATATTATTGATCTTTCTGATCGATTCTTACATAATTTTAATTTCTTTTGCGGTCCTAAAAGTTATTGAGCTTATGTTGAAATCATTCTGGACAGGCGAGGGTCAGTTATTCAAGATTATCGATCTTACCCTCTCCCTGCCTATCCTTTGTGCCTATGCTTTTATTCTCTTTCTAGACTTAAGTGAATACCTTTTTGGAAATAAAACATGAAAGAGCTCTGATGGATTATCGTATACTGGAAATCCTATATAAAAAGAATTTCAGCTCCCCCCAAGTTCTACGTCTGGTGATCTTGCGGGTTTTAAAAGTAGTTCTCTTCTGTTTTTCCCTTACCTGTCTTTTCTGGTTTTTTATAGTTCAGAATTATCTTATGTTTACTATTATTTTGGGAATAGTATTGGGAGTTGCAGTTGAGATTATAATAAATTCCAGAAGATGTTACCCTAAAGACACCTCTGAGAATAAGAAAGTTTATCAGCCTGAGGAAAAAATAGAAATTTGAGTTTTTAAAGCTACAATACCAGCTATCAACAATCCCTCGAATAATAGTTAATAGATATTACTTAGTAGCTTTCAGACCGGAAAAGCAGCAGATTTTGATACCTTGGTATGAATCGTCAAAAAGGGAGATGGTTTTAGCCTGTATTGAAATTTAAAAGCTATTAATCAAAGACTCCTCGAACTGGACAAGTTTCGCAACTTTCGCTTTTGAAACCAATTCATATGGCGTAGCTAATCACACCGATTTTCTTTAAGTAAGGTAAGACAAAACTCATTTCAGAATCAGAAACTCGGTTTTTCAAATAATAAATTTTTTATCTTTAATTATTAAATTATATCCAGTCGTTTTTCATTGATAGCCAATAGGAGGGAATTATCGATATTCAGGTTATTTAGGATGTGTATTCGTTTTTGCTTCCCTGCTTCTTCTCCAGGTAGTTAAAAAAAGTCCTGCCATAATCACAATCATACCCAGCCATAAAATATTAATTAAAGGCTTTATGCTGACTTCCAATACCAGAATCTCTCCACTCTCGTTTTTCCTCTGGGCGATGCTGAGAACTACCATTTTCTGATCAGCCATTACCTTTTCCAAAAAGATCAGGTTGTCATCTGGCAATTGAGCTTCTATCTGAGTTATCTGATTCTGTTCTTTGAAAATAATAGCTGGCGTGGCAGTTGCTTTCTGGTCCTGGTGGCCGACCTCCAGCACAGCTGCGACCCTGAATTCTCCACCCTGCTCATGTGGTCTCATAACAAAACTCAAGAATTTAATTTTATACCCTTCGATTTCCTTTTCTTCCCCCTTGGATAAGCTAAAGGGCTCGGAGAAGATAAACTCCTTTTGGTTATATTCCAGCGGTGCAAAATATAGGTCTTCGGCCAGCTTTCTTTTTATATGTGGCTTTCTCATCATCGCCTGATTATATTCGCTCCAGTAGAGCCTGGGCCTGGCTATGAAGTTATCCTTACCTTTTTTCACCTGAACCAAGAGATGCTTGTCTTCTTGAGGAGAGAGACTCTCGCTCCCCTGAAAGACAAGTTGATAGCCGAATGCTTCCTTAGGTTCATCTTTTGGAAGATTCAACTTCACGGACTTAGAAAACCCGGAAGATGTAAGGATACCTATGAACATAAAGCCTATCCCTATATGGGTTAAATAACCTGCGGTATTGAGAAGATTCCCTTTTAACCTTTTGAAAAAAATCATGAAATTCGAAATCACAAGGAAGAATGAAAAAAAGAAGAAAAGAAAATAGGATAATTTTCTTACTCCTGATATCCAGGCTATTATGGAGAAGATTATGGCTATTACCAATGGAAGAGCTATGGTCTTAGATAGTGTTTTGACCGATATCTCCTTCCAGGGTAAAAATGGTGTAAAGCTTAAGAGTAATCCCAGCACAATGGCAAGGGGTAAATGTGTTCGGATATAATAAGGCACAGAGACATTTGAGGCTTTGCCTAAAATTCCAGTTATGATAGGAGCGGAGGTTCCAACCAGGATCAAAACTGCGGATAAGGATATAAAGATTATTCCCAAAAGGATGACGAAGTCCTGGGATAAAATGGATTTGCCGGTTTCCGCACCCTTTAACTTTGAAGAACGAAAAAGCAGAAGACCTAAGGAGAAGGCGGTAAACAAAAGCATAAAGAAAATAAGATACTGATTAATTCCCAGATCAGCAAAGGAATGAACAGAGAAATCAGCTAAGATTCCACTGCGGGTAAGAAAGGTCCCATACAGAACTAAGAGAAATGAGATCAGGGCAAGGAAAAGATTGGACTTTTTTAAACTTTCTTTATTTCTCTCCAGAATAATTCCATGAAATAAAGCTATGGTGGTAAGCCAGGGGATTAAGGAGGCATTTTCCACCGGGTCCCAGCCCCAGTACCCTCCCCATCCTAAGACTTTATAAGCCCAGAATCCTCCCACGAAAATCCCCGCACCCAGGCTCAGTGCTGAAAATCCAATCCAGGGCAAGGAGAATTTTATCCAGTTATCATATTTATCCTTGATCAAAGCCGCCAGGGCATAGGCAAAAGGAATAGCCAGCGCCGCATAGCCGATGAAGATCAAAGGAGGATGTGATACCATCCAGGGATCTTTCAAAAGGGGATTAAGACCTCGACCCTCCAGGGGTGTTTCTGGCAAAAGCTCAAAGGGGCTTTTCTTTAAAAGCAAAACCAGTAGGAATATCTGAGCTGTAAGATAGAAAAACAAAAGATAACTCTGTAACTCATTCCCTTTTTTATTAATCAGGAAAAGACCCAAAAGAAGTCCGGTGAAAAGCCATAAAAGGAAGGTCCCTTCCTGCCCTGCCCAGAAAGAGGAAATAAGATAAAAAAAGGGCAAATCGGTTGAGCTGTAACCAAATACATAGGAGGTTTGAAAATTATGAGTTAAAAATAAATAAAAAAGGAGCAGGGTGGCTAAAAGAGAAAAAAGGAAAGTCAGGTAATAAGCTTTTTTACCCCAGGAGTAGATACTCTTATCCCCTTTTGTGCTCAAAAGAAAAAGAAAGGCAGAAAAAACTGCTCCGGTAAAACATAGCCACAAAAACAAGTCTCCTAAAACCATTTAATTTTCTCCCTGATATTTGGAAGGGCATTTAACCAGAATCTGATCCGCTAAAAATTCCCCTTCCTGATATTTGCCAATAGCCACAATATTTGTAGCCTGCTCAAAATTGGCTGGTTTAACCCCCTGATACACAACTTTCATCTTTTCTCCCTTAGGGTCTTTTAAGCTGAAGTAGAGCTTATGATTTTCAAGGTCGTAACTGGTCTCCTCTGGTATCATCTCACCTATTATCTGCACAGAGGTGCTTAAGCTCTTAGCTTCTTTGAACCCCACATAAGGGGTAAGGTTCTTCCTGAAAGATAAGGCTCCAAAAACTATGAATATCAAGATCACTCCTATGCCCACAACATATTTTAACTTCATTTTCCCTTTCTCCTTTACTTTCTTATCCAGACTTAGAGTATACGTAAAAACTTGGTCCGGATGACTAAAACTACCCTCGTTATTCCAATATTACGATACTCCCTGAATTGAAAATGATACGTCAACTCAACCCTTATTGCAAGGATCAATCATCAACATCTCTATTCAACAGAGCATATAAATTTTCCTAATTTCATACCGACAAAGGGTAAATAAAATCTAACCTCCTAAATCCTCTATTGCCCCTTTAATATCCTCAAGCATTCTCTCATTTAAGTTATAATTATGTCCGCCAAAGCTTTTATCCTTTTCCATCAAGTCCAGTCTCTCCTGAACATAATCTATCTTCTTTGCTGCTCAGAACTGGGCTTCTTTTCCCTCTTAAAATGTGATACAAAATCTCTTACTTCCTGCATACGCTTTTTTATCTCTTGCTGTTGTTCTTCCAGAATCAGGATATAATCTTTCTCGTGACAGTTGACACAGGCACTTCTGACTATCCTTGTTGTCTGCTGAAATGCAATCTCTAAATGACAGCTCTTGCAGCCCAAATCCGCCATAGGGGCGGGGATTGAGTCATATTCCAAAAGTTTAAATCCCTGCCGATACCTCAGCGAAAAGGTATCGGTTTTACTTAATTAACACCTCTGTTGAAAACTCTGTCTTTTTCTTTATTTTTTGCTGAGCTAATTCGAATTCACTATCTACCCTTTTCATCTTTACATACAATATTATTACCACGAAAAAGATAAAAAGCCAGACAATCCCTAATCCAATTCTTCTCAGTCGTAAAGATTTCAGGTAGTTGTGAACGGAGGCAGATATCTCTCCGGCTAAGGTTCTGGTATTACTGGTGATCTCTTCGACCTCAGAGAGGATTAGACTGACATTACTGGCAGAACCTGCAACTTAGTCCCGCACAACTGCGGGACTCTCTCTACCATCTTTATTAGATCAAAAACTCCCCGGAACTGGACGAGTTTCGCAACTGGCTTTATTATGCTTAGGAAAGCAGATGTATTTAAAAATTCCCAAATCTATAGAACCTCAACCTTTTTATAACAGTTAATCTACTGAGGAAGGTGGCCGATCTTATAACTTTTCTCGTCCAGAGTTCCCAGATTCAATTTTCAATATATTAACAATCTTTAAACAGGCAGGAAAAAGAAACAGTTCAATAACAGAGAGATGATTCCTAATTCCTTCAAGAATCTATAATAAATAACTATAAGATAAATCAGTGAAAAAAGATGCTGTTTTTTTAAACCTGTCTGTAGAGCTTTAAAACGCAAGATAATTCAAGTAGAATAAGAACAACAAGGTTAATACACCTAAATTTATCCTTAGGAATATAAAAAACAAGTAATCTAAAATAGATGTAGAGAAAGTCAACTATGGCTGTTGAAATTATCGACAGTATTATTACGTTGTGTGTAATAAACTTACACAATAAACTATGCTAAATGCTAATTTTACCGTTGAATAATTCAACATTTTAGTGTGGAATTCTTTTACTCTGGTAGATGGTTGGATTCTTTATATCCCTAAGAGACTCTTGAAGTTATCTCCATAAACTAATCAGTTCATTTATTTTGGCAACTCTCTTGCTTTAATACTGTTCGTCAAGAAGTAGAACAACATCTAAGAAAGGAAAGGTGAGAAAAATGTCAGTAATCTTTGGGTTAATTTTTCTGGTAATTATACTCATAATTGGGGGTAGTCCCAAAAAGGAGTGCATACATTAACCATTAAAAAATGCGAGGTGATGAAAAATGTCAGTAATACTTGGGATACTATTTCTGGTGTTAGCCATAGGAATTGGTATCTGGCATCAGAGAAAAACCGCTTTGGCAAAAGAAGAAAAAATCCCCCTCACCATGAAATTGAAACTCCCTTCTACTTTGCAGGGAATCTTTGTACACCCGGGCCATGCTTGGGTCAGGGTTCTTGATCCCAGTTTAATTGCAGTGGGAGTAGATGAGTTCACAAGCTCGGTGTTTGGTTCGGTCGAGTCATTATCACTCCCCCAGTTAGGAACTCGGATTCATCAAGGAGAAAAAACCTGGAGGCTAAAAAGAGGAGACCGAGAGCTGGCTCAGAATTCACCAATAAGTGGAACAGTTGTAGCGGTAAACCAGGAATTGGTGAACAACCCGAAGCTCCTGGCTCAGAAGGATACAGAGGTGAATTGGATATTGAAAATCAAGCCTGAAAGATTGAAGATAGAATTGCAGAATCTGCTTCACGGCACTATTCTGAGGCGCTGGAATCAGGCTATTAAAGATCAGCTTGTAGCGACTCTGACCATAGCAGAGTTCCCGGTTCTCCAGGAGGGAGGGGAAATTAAACCTGGCTTAGGAGAT
>JAOUFL010000052.1 GCA_029858245.1 Candidatus Zixiibacteriota bacterium | reverse complement strand
CCTGCGTCTCCAGGCCGATTATAGTCTGGTGCATCAACACATGATTTAGTACCGAGCCTAAACAGTAGATAGCGTTTTTATCTTTTTTAGCATCTTCGATTCCCTCGGAGATGGCAATTCCCAATGAACCAGGATGATTTGGATTTTTATTATAAAGTTTCCTTCCCATCTCGGTCTTATCACTGGGTGAGGCATAAACCTCTGCACCCAGAAGCTGCATAAATCCCCTGCGGTCATTTTTCCAGTCATGCACTGCTCTTACCCAGTAAACAGTGCATTTCAGGTTAGCCAGACTTGCTGCATAAGCCAGAGCAGTTCCCCACTGACCTGCCCCGGTCTCCGTGGCTAACCTTTCGAACCCCTGTTCCCTGGCATAAAATGCTTGAGCTAAGGCGGTATTTACCTTATGACTCCCTGTGGGCGAATAGAACTCGCTTTTATAATACATCTTGGCTGGTGTTTTTAATCTCTTTTCCAGATTAAGCGCTCTGAACAAAGGCCTGGGCCTGCCAGCCTGCTCGTATATACTCAAAAGCTCTTCCGGAATGTCTATCCACCTCTCCTGGGAGAACTCTTGTTTTAAACACTCGCCCAAAAGTATTTCCGGAAGAGTTTTTATGCGTGATTCACCGCTTTCCGGATCCTTTGGTGGAGGCAAAGGTTCTGGAAGGTCTGGCAGAATATTATACCATCTCTTGGGTATCTCGTCTGTGGTCAATCCAATCTGTCTTTTAACTGGACTCATCCTTCCTCCTGAATTTTAGGTTGTAGGTCATAGGTTTTAGGTATTAGGTTTAAATTCTTATTTTTGGTACTCGATAGCTGGAATTCAACTTCAGGTAGAATTACCCTCGCTACTATCTGCTCGCTACTCGCTACTTTCTTTTAGCATCCTCCTTGCCCTTTCCAGGTTTTCCCTGGTGCCGGGCAAATCAGGAGAATATACTAAACTTTTCTCCCACATTTCAACTGCTTTTTTTAAATCCCCTAAATTTGCATAAACATAGCCGGCTCCGAAATATGCCTCTCCATATTCCGGATTAAGTGATAATGCTATTTTATACATTTGCAAGGCCGTTGAAAATTCATTCTTTCTGATAAAAAGATCACCCAGATAACGATAAGCATATACCTCCGTAGAATCGATTTCCAATGCCTTTTTCAATAAACTTTCAGCCTCCTCATTATTTCCCTGTATAGAACGAATGACACCCAGCCCGGTGAAACCGCGTGCCTGTTCCTTTGAGATCAGTATAGATTTGGTGAATTCATCTTCTGCATTCTGATATGACCTTTGCTTTAAATAAGCGTTTCCCAGTAAATAATGCAGTTGAGCCTTGTAAACCGGATCCATCTGCCTGGTCAGGTCAATATTTCCAAGAAGGATTAATAGGATACCTGCAGAAATAATCATAATTTTAGTTTTAACTTTTTTCTCTTCTATTATCCTGAAAATCGCATAGGCGGAAAAGATAAGAAGTAGCGGGATTATCGGTAGCCGAAATCTGGTATTAACGAAAAAAATGATTACAGATAGCATATAAACAAAAATAAATCCCGGAACTATGGAAAACTTTCGCCAGCTCCTGAAACTCAGGAAAAGCCCCAACCAGCCTAAGGGTAAAAGTATCCCTGTGGGAAAATAAAAAATGTTCTTCCAGAGTATAGGTTTAAGAATATTCTGGGGTTGAGCCCAGAAAAAATAGATGTTAGGATTTTCTGAAATTTCGTACCCACTCAAGAAAAGAGCAATCTTTTTCAAATATAATTTCAAAGCCGGAAACGGTTGCTTTAGAATAAAATTTAAACCTTGTTTGAACCAGAAATTCTGTGACCCGGAAAATGTAAGCTCCCTGCCGCTCATTTGATTTGCCAGATTGATACCGTCATAATAAATCCCTTCCCAGGTTGTTCTTATCCCGGAGGCAACTACCTTATAGCCTGAGGCATAAGGATTATTACCCAGATAGAAATTTATACCCCCCTGCCAGGAGATAATCACAAAATCTTTTCCTGCAAAATAGTTGACCAGAATCACCGGCAGGACTATCAGACAAATGCCTAAAAGAAAAAAGGCTGCGAAATTAAGGGCGCTTCTTAAGCTTATTTTCTTGCGGAAATAGAAAAAGATCCAGAAGGGAATAAAAACTGCAAACAGAAGAATATTAGGACGTGTTATAGCGGAAAGCCCTAAGATAATCCCACTCAGAAAAAATCTGAAAAGTGAAGGTTTCTTCTGAGCGAGAAATAAGAGATAGACTAAAAGAATATCCAGAAATATTATGAGAAAAGTATCCTGAAACTCTGCCTCGTAAAAGATAAAGGGTGCATAAAAGCAGGCAAAGATGGCTGATAGTAAAGCTACTTTAAAATTAAATAACTTCCGAGCTAAAAGGCAGATCAGAACACAGCTTAAAGAGGCTATTAGTATCTGTACAATTCTCAAAAAGTAAAGGTCCTCCCCGAAGACCTTAATAAGCAAAGATAAAAAGAAGGGGTAAAGCGGAGCCCTGAAAAAAGGTGCCTTTGCCCACAAGTCACCGGATGCGATTTGCTTTGCCCAGTCCAGATTGTAAAGTGCATCGGCAAAGGGAAAATCAAACAGGGGTAATCTGCTTATTCCCAATATGTAGATAAATCTTACTGTAAAGGCTAAAATAAAAACCAGGAGAAGAATGATTTTCTCTTTTTTTTCTATTTTCTCCTGGAACATGCTCATCAGGTTATTTCATCCCGCAAAAATGGGACGCTACTTTTTAATTTGATTTCTTTCGTAGTGCGAGGCTTCAGCCTCGCTTAGTTTTTTGTAGCGTCGGGGTTCATCCCCGACATTTCTTTTTCCGTCCTGCAAAAATGCGGGACGTTACCCATTGTCGGACGTAAAGCCCGATACTGCATTGTCATCCTTTAACCTTGAACAGTTGAGCTTTTAAACCTTTGAACTTTATTTTAAGCTTTCCCACCCAGAATTTCAAAATTAATGAAATCAGAATGATGGATGATAATCGCCTCAACCGAGCGAAAACCCTCATCACCTTCGTGTGAATGAACCGCAATCAGATGAACGATCTCTTCCGGAATTCCACATTTGTAGGCTAAGTTAGAGCCAGAAAAAGGATGCCTTAAGAATTTACCTTTTTTGCTTTTGTTGATTTTGCCCGCAACCTTAACATATTCTAAAAGCTTCCCCACATCGTGAAGAATCCCGCCAGCAACCAGAATGTCTTTGTCTATCTTTATTAATCTACCGTAGGCTTTGGAAACAGCATCCGCTACTCCAAGAGCAGTATTGGTCACGGCACGAGTATGCTCTATGATACTGATTTTAGTATTGGGGAGAATCAGGCTAAATGGAATTTTTTTCAAATCATAAATCTTCCACCCACCCAGCTTAATCCCCTCTTCCCAGGTAGCTATGACTTTTTCCCTTAGCTTTTTGTTTTCGATCTTCCTTATCTCCGGTAAGATTTTCAAAATATCTTTTCTCATAAAATTGTTGAGGTTAGAGTTTTGATTTAATGTTTTACTTTTTGTCTTAATGTTTTCTCTCCTTGAAGGAGAGGACCAGGTTGAAAATCCCGCCAAAGGCGGGGGTGAGGTTTTTTCCTTCTTTCCTTTTCCTTCTTCCTTTCTTTTATTTTTATTTCCTTCTCTCTCTGTTTTTTCGTCTTACTTCTTCCGTCTCACTTCTCCCTTTTTCAATTTAAACTCAGCTTTAATATAACCAACTTTATCTTTTCGGAAATTAAAAATTTCAGGGAGGTAAAAGTTTTTCAAGGTTTTGAGTTGCTGCTTGTTTAACAAACCCAATTGTTTGAGAGCCTCTATAGTAGCAGGCACAACAGCCCTTCTGTTGCCATCGGTTATCTTAACCGCCAAGCCCCACCCTTTATTCAGAATCCCGGCACAGCTCAACGCCTCACCCCCTGCTTTTGCCAGAATATTATTTTTCGAAGCAATGGCAAGACCCAAATCGGATCTGCCTACACCTGACACCATCTGCGGATATTTTTTCATCGAATCGACTATCAGCTTGTAGGCTTTTGCAGTTTTTTCATCTTTTGAATTATGATTTACCAGATTAGAAAACCCGACTGCCATATTATAAATAGGTAACGCATGAACCACTACCCCACACCCATCAATTCCCAACCCGATCTTTTTTTCCGGATACTGACATATTTCAGAGATAGCTCTTAAAATCATTTTCTGTGCGGGATGTTTTTTATCCAGATAATTTTTTACACTCCAGCCATAATAAACACTAAGGGCTAAGATCCCGGCATGTTTACCAGAACAGTTGTGATGAATGGGAAAAAACTTTTTATTTTTTGGTGGAGTGATATTATTAATAGTATAGTAATGTGGTATATGCGCGCCGCACTGCAGGTTTTTCTCCGAAAGCCCTATTTTACTCAGGATACTTTTGACTACCTCGGTATGAATCTTCTGTCCGTTATGCGAACCTGAGATTATGGCGATTTCCTTTTGAGTAAATCCAAATTCTTTCGCTGCACCAGAGGTTATCAAGGGAATAGCCTGAAAAGGCTTGGCAGACGAGCGGAGATAAGTAACAAAATAAGGGTCGCCTAAAGAGTAAATCAATTTCCCCTTAGCATCCACCACCACCACCGAGCCTGAGTGAACACTCTCAACTGTTTTCCCTCGATAGACTTTAACTAAAATGGAGTTCATATTTTTATCTATTGCGTAGTGCGAGGCTTTAGCCTCGCTTGAGCGATTCTGAAAGAATCGCATCACGAAAAACTTTTCTTCTGTTCGTGCAGGAATTGGATTTCCTGCACGAGTTACATATGGTTCGGGAATTCTAATTCCCGCACCAACTTCAAACTTAGGCGACCCTGATCCCGCTTACTTCGGGACAAGGATGGTCGCACTACAATTTTTCCCTTGAACCCAATCATGCAAATCTCGGCTACTTTAAATCCCCAACTTTTTTAAAATCTCCGGAATATCCAGAAAAGTTTTAGCAATATGAGCACCACCCTGTTCCAGAGCTTTCAACTTGGACTGGGCAGTCCCCATCTCCCCTTCCACAATTGCTCCAGCGTGACCCATCCTTTTACCCTGAGGAGCGTAAAGACCTCCCACCATCGCAATAACCGGTTTTTTCATCTTACTTATAGTGTCCTTAGCTTTCTCCTCATACACCCCACCAATTTCCCCGACTAAGACCACCGCTTTGGTCTTCTCGTCTTTCTCGAAAAGCCATAATATCTCGTCAAAAGTAGTCCCTAAAACCGGGTCACCACCTAAACCCACGCAGGTGGTCTCGCCATATCCGGTGCGGGTCAGCGTATCTGCAACATAATATGTCAGTGAACCGGAACGTGAGACCGTGCCTACCCTGCCGGGCGAAAAAGCGATATCCGGCATAATCCCCAGATTAACTTCACCCGGCGTGATTATCCCGGCAGTGTTTCCACCAATCACCAGAGCATTATGCTTCAAGGCTTCTTTTCTGATCTGCATCATATCGAAGATAGGAATATGCTCTGGAATAACCACCACAAATTTAATTCCGGCATAGATTGCCTCCACACAGGCTTCCATGACAAACCGGGCAGGCAAAAATATTATCGAGGTATCTGCCTGATGATTTTTGACGCATTCCTCGACTGTATCATAGACTGGAACATCGAAAACCTTCTCCCCTCCTTTACCCGGAGAAGTCCCGGCTACGATTTTAGTCCCGTACTGCAGCATCCTCTCCGTATGAAACCTGCCTGCCCCACCGGTAATCCCCTGAACGATAACTTTGCTATTGTTGTCAACCAATATCGCCATTTTTCTTATCCTTCGGACTTTTTGTGTAGCGGAAGACTTCAGCCTTCCATATTTACTTTTTTTGTAATGGAGGTCTAAAAACCTCCGCTACATTCTTTCGTAGCTTTGATTAAAATGTTATCCACGATTTTATTTCTTTCGTAGTGCGAGGCTTTAGCCTCGCATCGGCGACCCTAAAGGGTCGTACTACGAAAATTTTTCAATACCCTAATTTTTTATCCACCAGATTAATTAATTTTTTTCCTGAAAAATATCTATCCAGATTCTTCTTGAATATCTCGCCCACTCTTCTGTAATAATCCGGCATACTCCCGGCAATGTGAGGGGTGATTATAACGTTTTCCAGATCGTATAAGGGATTGTCAGAATCTAAGGGCTCGTTTTCAAAAACATCCAGACCCGCACCTTTAATGCTTTTATTCTTAAGTCCGATAATTAGAGCTTGTTCATCTATAACTGGACCACGACCGACATTTATCAGATAAGCCTCTTTTCTCATCCAGCCAAGTTCCTCTTCGCCTATCATATGGTAGGTTTCCTCAGTCAAAGGAACAAGCAATACCACAAAATCAGACTGGCTCAAAACCTCTTTTAGTTTTTCCTTTCCAAACAGCTTATCTACATTCTTATACTTCTCTCCTCTTTTAACTTTATTTTTTAAAGCAACCACCTTCATCCCAAAAGCCTTAGCTTGTTTTGCTAATTCCAATCCTATATTTCCCAGCCCAATTACGCCCAATACTTTTCCTTTCAGAGTAAACCTTTTGTCAATAAGCTCTCTTTGAACCCACTCTTTTTTCATCTGAGCTTTAATACTTTCACCGATTCCCTTGGCAAGTGCCAAGATCAATCCTATTGCATGCTCCGCAACGGTCACCTGATGAATCCCCTTGGATGAGGTTATCAGTACCCTGCTTTTTAAAAGCTCAGGGAAAAGAGAACGGTCAACACCGGCCAGACCAAAATGAATCCATTTTAATTTTTTTGCCTGTAAGAACATCTCTTTTTTAATGGATAAGGTAACTAAAATCTCAGCCTCACCAATCAGGTTTCTGAGATGATTTTTATCCTGTGAATAAAGGAACTCGACCTGCTTGCTCAGGTTGGGGGAAGCAAAAACCGGTCCTGCAAACTGCCCACAACTATACCTTGCTTCCGGTAAGGCGACGACTATTTTATATTTAACCATTACTTTAAGTTGTCAACTTAAATCGTTAATTGTAATTTACTTGAGCTTCAATGAGATCTAAAGACCTCCGCTACATTTTCTTCGCCAACTCCACCGCTCTTTTCGCTATCTCTTCAATTGGAGTTTCAATCCCGTGAATCTCTATGTTCCTGAATATCTCAGGATTTTCCTTCTCAGCTTGCTGGAATATCCTTACCCCTTCCTGCCACATATTTCCTGTCATCCTTAAGACCATCGGCTTGGAAAGTCCGTGTTCTTTTAAGAACATAACCACACCCTTGGCAAAATCATCGCACCGGGAAATTCCTCCGAACCTTGCCCCGAAGATAGCTTTGACCTGTGGATTTTCATCCAAGAGTATTAACATCTGAGCTAACCTCTCCGGAGTCGGACCTCCGCCTGAATCCATAAAATTGGCAGGCTTTCCGCCGAAATAATGTATGAAATCGTTCCCCATAATACCAAACCCCGCACCGCCGGGGAACATCCCTATATCGCCGTCCAAATCCACATAGGGAATCTCCCATCCCCTTGCTTTCTTTTCCCTTTGGGTCATCTCCCCTTCCTCGTGTCTTTTTTCGATACCCATCTCTGAAAGCTCTTTGTGCCGGAATAACGCATCATCATCTACACTCATCCTGGCGTCGCAGGCGATATATTCCCCCTTTCGTGTAAGAATTAGCGGGTTAATCTCCACTAACTTGGCATCATAACTTTTAAAGACTTTAAACAGTGAAGAGATGATATTTCCCACATTTCTAATCTGCTCCCCTTTTACTCCCAACCACTTTACCAGAGATTGAGCTTGAAATTGATACAGTTTCTCATCGATATCCAGATTTATCTTCTTGACCTTTTCAGGAGATTTTCGTGCTACCTCTTCGATCTCCATTCCTCCCTCAGTACAAACTATGATAACTAATTTGTAATTCAACCTGTCTATGGTCACGCCAACGTAAAGCTCTTTCTCGACATCTACTTTTTCCTCCAGCAGAATCATCTCAACCGGAAAACCTTTTATCTTAAGAGAAAATAGCTCAGCTGCTTTTTCTTTAGCCTCTTCCGGATTCAGGGCAAACTTTATTCCTCCTGCCTTCCCTCTTCCTCCTGAGAGGACCTGGGCTTTAAGCACAACCGGTTTGCCTGACTTCTTAGCAAAATTTCTTGCATCTTCAGGAGATTTTACGATCTCTGCTTGAGGAACAGGTATCCCGTCTCTGGAGAACAGTTTTTTGGCTTCGTATTCGTAAAGTCTCATGAAATCCTCTGATTAGCAGGGGGCGGAGATTAACTCCGCCCCTGCGATTTGTCCCTCTCCTTCTAAAGGAGAGGGTAAGGGTGAGGTTATTTCTTCTTCCTTTCGGAAATGCCTTTAACCACTTTCTCAAAAATTTTCAAACCCTTATCCGCTATCTCCTCATCAATAATCAAGGGTGGAACGAACCTGACTGAATTCGGGCCGCAGGTTAAAAGCATAAGCCCGTTCTGAAAGCACTTCTGTTCGATTTCATAGGCATAATCACTTGCGGGTTTTTTGCTCTTTTTATCCTTAACTAATTCTATCCCTATCATTAAACCTTTTCCTCTTACATCTCCGATAATATCATATCTCTCCCACATCTTTTTCAAACGGGTCATTATGTATTTCCCCATCTTATCAGCATTTTTCATCAGACCATTTTCTATAAGCTCAATCGTTTTCAGTGCTGCTGCACAGGCTATGGGATTTCCCCCAAAGGTGGTGGAATGAGCACCTGGAATCCAGGACATCATTCTTTTGGGAGTGATACAGGCTCCTATGGGCATACCGGAACCTAAAGCCTTGGCAATGGTAATCATATCCGGTATAACACCCCAGTGCTCGATGGCAAACATCTTCCCTGTTCTACCCATACCGGATTGAACCTCGTCCACAATGTAATAGATGTTATTTTTCTCCGCTATTTTCTTCAGCATGGGATGAAATTCATCCGGCGGAACGATATATCCTCCTTCTCCCTGAATCGGCTCTACAAATATGGCTGCCACATCTTCTGCTGGAGCTACCTGCTTTAAGATAACCTCGTCGATAAACTTCACGCATTCGATCTCGCATTTTCCGTATTCCAGATTAAAAGGGCAGCGATAACAATAAGCATAGGGTACGTGAGTTACCTCCGGCAGCATCGGGGCAAAAAATTTCCTCTGATTCAGCTTGCTGCAGGTCAAAGATAACGCACCCATGGTTCTCCCGTGAAAAGCTCCGATGAAGGCTATCATCCTGGTTTTTCTTTTATTATACCTTGCCAATTTCAAGGCACATTCGACCGCTTCTGCTCCGGAATTTGAAAAGAAAGTCCTCTTACCTCCTTTTCCGGGTGAGATCATTGATAATTTTTCGGCCAGTCTTCCCACTAAAGGATGATAGAAGTCAGCCGTGGTGATATGTATCGCTTTTTCAGACTGGTTTTTTATTACCGCTACAACCTCAGGGTGACAGTTACCAGTAGAGCAAACTCCAATACCCGCGTGAAAATCAATATATGAATTTCCATCTGAGTCCCATAGATATGCTCCTCTGGCATGATCGATAACTGCCGGATAAGCCCTGGTATAGGATTGAGAAACGTATTTTTCGTCTCTGGTTATGAGCTTTTTACTTTTCGGTCCTGGAAGTTTAGTACTAATGCGAGGTGTTTTTTTGTCAGACATTTTAAATCCTTTCTATATAATTATTTTCATTAATTTAATAATTTTTCTGGATTTTATTAACTTTAGATTAGAGTCAAAATCAGAATGGTGAGAAAATTAAGTCTGCCCCTTTAAATAGATTCGATGCAGAATTTCTCTTAACGGTTTTAATATCATTTGTTCTCACCTTCTCACCAGTCTTAAGAAAATTTTCACTAAATTTAATTACTGTCAGCTTCAAAGTCAACTCCTTTTTAAATTTATCCCCTGATATAAAGAACTTTTAGTGTGTTCTTTTATGAGTACGATGGACAGAACCCGCCTAAGGCGGGTTCTGTCCCTACGAAAAATCCTCTCTCCTTTTTCCTTTTGTGAAATTTGACTTTGAGGTTGTTACTTCACGATTGAAAAAGCCCTATTGGTACTTCGAAAAATGTAGCGGAAGGCTTCAGCCTTCCATATAAAAAAGAACAGACAGGATGTCTGTTCTACCAAAAAACAAAAAGGCTTCCGTACGGAAGCCTTTTTCCTTTTCTCAATTTTAATTTTTTTAGAATCCGAAAGTTATACCTCCCAGAATGGTCGAGAAGTTCGTTCCCTCGGTGTCAAGCTCTTCCTGTTTAGTCATAATGTGAGTATATCTGTATTCACCGAAAAGCTCAAAAGGAAGTGCTGGTATTCTCAGGGCTATTCCTCCTACTCCGTGATAACCTAACCTGTTCTCATCCAGAGGGGTGGTTATAGCCATTCCATCACCCGAAACAGAATAACCTAACCAGTGCCAGCCCAGGCCAGCACCTATATAGGGTTTAACTGCGGGAACAAGGTTAAATTTATACTTGGCAGTCACATTAAAAGATAAGTCCCTTACCGTAAACTCAGCTTTAACGGTCTCATAGGTAAATTCCTTCTTCTTCCAGGCCATTTCAGCTGAGCCCTCCAGCTCGATTAAGGGAATAAATCCCAATGTCGCATGAAAGCCCAGCATTGGCATCTCTTTCAAATCCAGCCCGATTGGAGACTCATCAATGCCCGGATTATCGTAATTCTGCACAAATCCACCTCTTAATCCTATTCCCACTCCGGTGATAGCGTAGACTGGAGAGGCACACAATACCAGCAAACCCAGTAAAACCAAGACCTTTTTCATCTTTCCTCCTCTTTGATGTTTTACCCCTTTATTAATTATTTATCGGTAATCAAAAGGGTAAACCTTAATTATTTTTTACCTTACCCATAAAGGCAATCATCCTGCCAGCCTTATCCCTCTCCCTTCTGTAAGACTGATACAATTTATTTCCACAACAGGTACACTCTCCAGATATAAATATATTTTTATCCCTAACGCCTGTTTTCAAAAATCTATCCTTCACATAACCATTCAAGTCCAGGTATTTATCCGTTCCGTTTTCCTTGATATATTTATTATTTATGAGAATGGCCAGACTGTCGGAGATATGATAACAGCATTTGCCAATCGCTGGTCCGAAAACTAACTTCACATCTTCAGGATTACAGTTAAAGTTTTTAATTACATTATCGATAAAGTTTTCTGCCATACCCAGCAAAGCACCTCTCCAGCCTATATGAGCCAACCCTATAACCTCTGAACTGGGATCCACCAGGAAAACCGGCAGGCAGTCCGCTATCTGAATCACCAAAAACAGATTGTCCCTGTTTGTCAGCAGAGCATCGGCTTCCGGTCTGATTACCTCTCCGGAAAAAGCATCTTCTTCTGTTAATTTTTCTTTTGAAAATATCTCGACCCCGGTTTGATGTATTTGTTTGGGAACAATAACCTTAAAATCCTTCTGGGGAATATCGGAAACTATGGAGAGAAAGACTGGAATATC
>JAOUFL010000051.1 GCA_029858245.1 Candidatus Zixiibacteriota bacterium | reverse complement strand
GAAAAACCCCGAAAAATAATTTACCTTTATTCAAGAGACACCCCTTTCTTCCTATAATAGCTAACAAGTGAACCATATTGTTTTTGGCCCTTGGAAATAAACAGTATTTTGCCATCTGGAAGTAAATGATACTGGGCACTGAAACTGTCATTCTGCGGTTTAACTCCCTCTCTGGGAGGCTCCTCTATGCCCAAGCCAATACTGTTCTTACCTACTCTTGGAGGAACTGCTATAAAAGAACCCCTTAAGGTATCACCTTTATTAACTGGACCAGGTACCATCTCAAAGCTGATGTTACGACCATAATTAGTTACAATCTTCAAACCATCTGGATAATCAACCTTGGTTACAACCCGGTAATTAACTATCGAGGTGTCGTGCAAAGATAAAGGGGGAGTTATGTGGAAAAGATTGGTTACGTAAGTACCACCAAATTTAACATAAATCTCTGTATCACTTATAATAGGATGGTTATGTAATTCTGTTTTTGGGAAAAAACCTTTGTTTGAAAGATGAACTAACTCTCCAGATTCATTAAAACCAAATTTAACATCTACCCCACCCTTAACCATGAAAATGTGCAATAGATATTTTCCTATATCTCTGGGAATGATTGTAACCTCTCCTTCATACTCATCACCTTTTTTGATAGGAGGCAACAACTTAGGCTCGAGTTGAGTGTAATCCAGCGACCCCTCATTTCCCCTTACATCAAAATGAGGGACTTCTTTAGTTGTTTCCCAGCATGATTTTAACTTCACATAAATCTTAGTGGGTTTATTTAATTGAGGTAGAGATTCGAAACTTATCTGGGCTAGAAAAGCACCACCTTTACAGGAATCTACTGGCGATTCAAACCCATAATCAAAAATCTGTTTTATCTCCTGCTTTGGTGGTTCTATTTCCCGGGTTGTATTACTACCAGGTATATAGGGTCTTGTATACTTCCCCTGATCATCAGGAAAAATCAAACCGGGTAAAACCCAAAAAGCCCCGAGGGTAATTGCTAAAATAATCAAACCCACACTAAATATTTTTTTGTTACACATAACTACTCACTCCTTTAGACCTTCTGTTTATTCCTCCGGGATAATCTCCTTATCCATTGACTTAAACTTACCCTTTTCATCCAGATCAAACACAATCTTGAAATCTTTCTTTATAGAATCCGAGGTTTTAAGTTGCGGTGTTTCTTCTGCTGTCAGAATAAAATAACCCTCGCCTGTCTTAGAAGGCACTAATTTAAAAGTGCCTTTTAAGTAATAAACCGAATCAGCAATTCCGGATGATTTTCTGGGAGAATCTATTACCGCAAGCCCGGGGGAGCCAGCTACAGAAATTTTAAGCTCCTGCGGGGTTTTATCCTTTATTATTATTCCATAATTGACGTGGGATGTGTCATTTAAAGAGGGTGGAGGATTTATTCTGAAATAACCATTTATTTGACCTTCCTCGAATCTCAGCTTAATCGCATTATCCTCAGGCATGGATTTACTCCCGCGCAGGGAGGTCAACTTCCCTGATTCATCCAAATCTAAAAAGATGTGAAATATCGCTTCGGTTATCTTGGTACAGACTGCACTGGTGATGACCATAACCGCAAAGACATATTTTCCAGCCCTGTCCGTTTTAAAACTGAATGTTCCTTCATAAATATCGCCCTTTTTGATTGGCGTAGTCCATCTGGGCTCGATCTGGCTGCACTCGAACGGACCAAGCTCACCATCCTTGCTCCAGGTGCGCATAATGTTAAAGCGAGGCTCCTGATAGCAGAATTGATGAGCCTGCAGTTTGAGATTTACTTTAGTGGTTTTGCCTAATTCGGGAAGGGCTTCAAAAGTTATCTGAGCAGAATATGGAAAGGTTTTAGCCTCTTCTTCACTTAACTGAACCCCCCATTTGTAATCTATTACAGTATTAATTTCTTCTGCTAAAGCTCGGAAAGAATAAAAAACAAATATCATCAAGCATATAATTAATAGATTAATTTTTCTCATACTGCCTCCTTATTGAAATTGTCAAATAAGGCAATCTAATTCCTTGAGATTTGTTCCCTCCTTTCTTCGCAGGTGGATAAAAAATAAAAAGCCCTTTAACATAATTTATTTCATTTAAAATTATTTATCTAAAACAAAAATAAAACCTCCAATTAATTTTATCAAGTAAAATTTAGATATTTATACTCTATAAATGAATTGTAATCAGATTGAATGTAGATGGTTTTACTCCTGAAATGGGAACCTGGTTTTGCCAAACATCAAATTTCCCCACATTGAGGGCAAAGAGGAGTTACAGGTTAAGGTATGAACGACCCGGCGGGTAATCCCTACACTCTACCATAAAGGGAAGGAGAACCTACGGACAGGACGATGTCCTGTCCCTACAAGAGACGTATTCGATGCGTCTCTACCAGTTGGTAGGTCAGACATTCTTGTCTGACCAGAACAGACAGGAATGTCTGTTCTACCGATTGAATCCAATAGACATTTTCCCTTGACAATTCTTGTTTTTTATCGTAAATAACTTGTCAAAATGGCGGCGTAGCTCAGTTGGTCAGAGCAGAGGAATCATAATCCTTTTGTCAGGGGTTCGAATCCCTTCGCCGCTATTTTTTTTGGAGTGCATTGACCGCGTTAATGCAATTTCAATGGCATTCCCACCTTGCCCCCAAGGTGGGAAAGGAGTATAATAATAAACCTACTTTGAGGGCAACGTGGGTTTACCGATTTCCGATATGTCATTACGAGCCCTATGGGTGAAAAGTGAAAGGACAGAACACTGTTCTGTCCCTACATCTTATCACCATCCCCTTATCCCTCCCTGCAGGGAGGGGAATTCATCACCCGAAGACCAGTTCGAAAAAATGCACAGCCATTTGTTTCTACGTTAGTTCGGGAATTGGAATTCCCGAACTACCTGATCTCCTCTAACAGAGACAAAAACAGCCCCATAAATTGGGTAACTACAAGCGGGCAAATGTATCATTTTTTTATTAAGTATAATTACTGGTTAAGGGTTTGACATTTGAGGTTGAAGATTTTATATTAGGTTTCAATTTAAGGAGTTTTCATATGTGGTATAACCGCCTGGGATTTAAGCTGATCTTATTCGTAGGGGCTATTCTGGTTATCGCTCTGGGGGTTTTTGCCTATGTGAGCATAAACTCACAGAAAAGTCAGTTGATAGCCGAGGTTCTGCGCGGTGCTAACCGCATAAGCGAGACCATTAAAAGAAGCACCCGCTATGATATGCTGAAATACGAGACCGAGGATGTGCATAAGATCATCGAGACTATTGGAGAGCAGGAAGGGATCGAGAAGATCAGGGTTTTCAATAAAGAGGGGACTATAATGTACTCCTCAGATGGAAAAGAGATCGGCTCAATGGTGGATAAAAAGGCTGAAGCCTGTTATACCTGTCATGCCGCAGAAAAACCCTTAGAAAAACTGCCTATCCCTGAACGTAACCGGATTTACAAAACCAAAGAGGGTCACAGGGTTTTGGGGGTGATAGATCCTATTTATAATGAAGAGGATTGTTACACTGCCGAGTGTCACATACATCCCCCTACACAGAAGGTTTTAGGGGTTCTGGATATCGGGATGTCGCTGACAGATGTGGACAAGAAGATAGAGGGTAATCAGAACAAGATGCTGGCTTTTGCAGTGTTGGTTTTCCTGGTGATCTCTGGTGCCATAGGAATTTTCGTCCAGAGGTCAGTGAGCCGTCCGGTGAGAGCCCTGGTGAATGGCACCAATAAGATCGCTGCGGGTGAATTAGATTATACTCTGAAAGTTGATTCCAGGGATGAGATAGGTGAGCTGGCGAACTCCTTTAACCGGATGACCCGGGATTTGGAAGAAGCTCAAAAGGAGTTAAAAGAATGGAGCAAGGTCCTGGAGAAAAGAGTAGAGGAGAGAAGTCAGGAGCTAAAGAAAACCCAGGAACAGCTGATTCAATCAGAAAAGCTGGCATCCCTGGGTAAGTTAGCTGCCGGAGTGGCACACGAGATTAATAATCCCCTAACCGGTATTTTGACCTACGGCTCACTGCTTTTAAAGGAGCATAATGATAATCTGCAGATAAAAGAGGATCTGGAGGTGATAGTAAACGAGACCACACGCTGCCGGAAAATCGTAAAAGGTCTACTGGAATTCGCACGACAGACAGAACCCAGTAAAAGCCCAGCCATTATAAACATGGTGGTGGAGGAGACCCTTTCCCTGCTGGAGAATCAGGCTATCTTTCATAATATCAAGGTGGTTAAAAAACTTAAAGAGGACCTGCCAACTGCAATGGTAGATGTTGATCAGATAAAACAGGTGTTTGTGAATATAATTTTAAATGCGGCTGAGTCCATGTCTCAGGGTGGAACTCTCACCATAGAATCTGACCTGGATTCTCACAAGAAATTCGTGCAGATAAGTTTCTCCGATACAGGATGCGGAATATCCGAGGAGAATTTTTCCAAGATATTCGATCCGTTTTTCACCACCAAGAGGTCCGGCAAAGGAACGGGTTTAGGACTCTCGGTAAGTTACGGGATAATCCAGAGGCATAAAGGATTTCTGGAGGTCAAAAGCAAATTAGGAGAAGGCTCTACCTTTATAATAAAGTTACCTTTGGAGTAATAGATCAGAGAAAGGAGATTAAAGACAGGAGATGACAAAAAGTAAGATCCTGGTTGTAGATGATGAGCTGGTGGTCTGTAAAAGTGTGCAGAGAATACTTTTGCCCGAGGGGTTCGAGGTTGAATCAGCTCTTTCAGGGCAGGAGGCTTTAGAGAAGCTCAGTCAGGAATCATTCGATATGGTAATCACTGATCTGAAGATGCCAGGTATGGATGGTATGGAGCTATTAGCGAAGATCAGGGAGAAAGACCCGGAGATGATTGTTATAATAATCACCGGATATTCTACTGTCCAGACTGCAGTCCAGGCTATGAAGATGGGTGCCCTGGATTATATTCCCAAACCATTCACTCCTGAAGAGCTCATTGTGGTAGTGGAGAAAGCCCTGGATAAAAAAAAACTGATTTTTGAGAATATCTACCTGCGTAAAGAATTAGAGGCTAAGTATTCCTTCGACAATATAGTTGGTAATAGCCCAAAGATGCAGGAGGTTTTCAAATTTATTCGCAAGGTAGCTCCCACAGACAGCACGGTATTGATTTACGGAGAGAGCGGAACCGGTAAGGAGTTAGTTGCTCGAGCAGTTCATTTCAACAGCCTGAGAAAAAATAAACCTTTTTTCCCGGTGGATTGCAGCGTCTTATCACAGGACCTTTTAGAAAGCGAGCTTTTTGGTCATGTAAAGGGGTCATTTACCGGCGCATTTGTTACTAAACCCGGTATTTTTGAGGTAGCGAATGGTGGCTCAGTCTTTCTGGATGAGATTGGGGATATTAATGCTATTATCCAGGGTAAGCTATTAAGAGTTATTCAGGAACAGGAGTTCCTTCCTGTTGGAGGGGTTCAACCGAAAAAAGTGGATTTACGTTTTATTGTAGCTACAAATAAAAATCTGGAGAGCCTGGTTAAAGAGAAGAGATTCAGAGAGGATCTCTACTATAGATTAAATGTAGTATCGGTAACTGTTCCCCCTTTAAAAGAAAGAAAGGATGATATTCCGATTCTGGCTTATCATTTTCTTAAGAAATTCACCAAAGAAATGGACAAAGATATAAAAAGCATCTCTGTTGAGGCAATGAACAAGCTTATAAGTTATGGGTGGCCGGGTAACGTAAGACAGTTAGAAAATATTATAGAGAGAGCTGTGGTTATGGCTGAGAGCCAATCCATTGTCTCAGAATACCTTCCAGCTTCTATTATAGGAAAGGGTGCAGAAATTGACACCCAAACCCCTAAAAGTTCTGAAGAGCTTAAAAAATTGAAAAAATATCTGCGTGAGAGTGCTGTTGAGAATATAGAGAAAATGTTTGTGCTTGAGTCTTTAAACCGGAATGATTGGAATGTTACCAGATCTGCCAAGGAGGTTGGGATGCAAAGGACAAACTTTCAAGCTTTAATGAGAAAATATAATATAAGTATTAAAGAGAATAATGAATAATATTATTATACACCTGAAATTATTTTATACATGAAGTTATCAGCGCTTTTTGTTGTAGAACAAGAACTTATAACTGTAGTTTGAATAGAAATAATATACATCCTGCATTATATATCTTTAACCTTCCACAAAAATCAATCCATTTCATATATTTAACTTATTGAAATATAAGAGATTACCTTTAATTGGTAAAATTGAATATTTTTTTGGCACTCTGTTTGCGTTTATTCCTTGTGAAAAAAGTAACAAACTCTTTATAAGAGGAGGTAGCTAAAATGAAGAATAGAAAGAACATACTGGTGATAGACGATGAGCCAATCGTCTTAGATAGCTGCCGAAGGATATTAAATCAGGAAGGTTTTGAGGTTAAGGGGGCAATGAATGGAAGGGAAGGTTTAAAGAAAATTGAAGAAGATAAATACGACGCGGTTTTAGTAGACTGGAAACTTCCCGAGATAGATGGTTTGGAAGTGTTAAGAATTATCAAAAAGAACCATCCTGATATAATTGTTGTGATGATAACAGGTTATCCTTCAGTAGAATCTGCTGTAAAAGCGATGAAGTTAGGAGTTTCTGATTATGTTTCCAAGCCTTTTACGCCCGAGGAGCTCAAGGATGTTATAATCAAAGCATTAGAAAGCTCAATTAAATCTAAACGGGTGGAACCAGTTGCTGAATCTCCAATACAAGCTGAAGTGAGAAAGATTATTTCCGGAGAAGATAATAAAGAAGAATTTAAAAAAGATTTGGTAATTGAAGGGGAATATATTCCGGAGACCTTTGCCATTTCAGGCACAAAAAGATTGGGTAATGCCATTCTTTCAGTTCCCAAGTTTTTATGGAGTGCGGTTTTTTCGAGACTTTTCTTTATAGCTCTTTTACCCGTAGGATTGGTGACTATAATCGCGGGGATTTTCAAAGCTTTATTCGGTAAAAAATCTGTAAAATAAGGATTATTACAAAATGTTGACAAAAAGAACATTAATGGCATCAAAGAGGAGGAGTTAAAATGGTAGCCATATTTGTAGCAGTAACTTTCATAGCAGCGATTGTAATTGATAGCCTGCTAAGAAAGGGTAAAGCGATAAAAGAAACTGTAGAGTTAACTTCTTTTGTTGAACCGGCGGTTAAGCCTGTACCCAATGTATTAGTTGTGGATGATGAAAACATCATATGCAGCAGCTGCAAAAAGATTCTGACCCAGAAAGGGTACAAGGTAGATACAGCATTGACAGGAGAGGAAGCATTAAGCAAAGTTAAAGGGAATGGATTTGATGTGGTGATTGCTGATTGGAAGATGGAAGGAATGGATGGTCTTGAGATAGCCAAAAGAGTAAAACAGGAAAATCCCAAAATCGAGGTAATTATGATCACGGGCTATCCTTCTGTCGAATCGTCAATTAAAGCTATGAGGACCGGGATATCTGATTATGTTCCAAAACCTTTTACCCCGGAGGAGCTATCCGAGGCCATGAATAGAGTTTTAGAAAGGAATAAAACTGTTTCGAGCGATCTAATCCTGGAGCATGGATGAGTTAAAAACCTCAAATTTTTAGTGGATATTACTGGTTATAAAGGCATCTCAACTGATAAAGAGAGGTTGCCTTTTTAACATTTTTTTGTTATGCTTCACCAAGTGTAAAAAAATAAAAAAGGAGCAATGATATGACAAAGCCCAAAGCCCTTTTAATAGATGTAACCAAATGCATAGGGTGTATGGCTTGTTACTATGCCTGCAAGGAAGCCAATAAACTTCCGGAGACTGAAAAAGTAGAAGAGGACCTTTCTGCCACAAACTATACAGTGGTGAAAGAAACAGATGGGGTGTTTTACCGTAAGCTGTGTATGCACTGTAATGAGCCCACCTGCGCCTCCGTCTGTCCGGTAAAGGCTTTTGAAAAAACACCTGAAGGACCGGTTATATACCACGACAAGAAATGCATTGGCTGCCGCTATTGTATCCAGGCCTGCCCCTTCGACGTCCCGGCTTATGAGTGGAAGAGTAACAAACCATTGGTTAAAAAATGCACGATGTGTGCACAAAGACAAAAAGAAGGTAAAATAACTGCATGTGCGGAAGCCTGTCCTACGGGTGCTACCTATTTCGGTGATAGAGAAGAACTATTGGCAGAGGCACGAAAAAGGATACAGGAAAATCCGGGTCAATACATTAATCACATTTATGGTGAAAAGGAAGTTGGGGGAACTTCGGTTCTGATAATATCCAGCATTCCCTTTGAGAAATTTGGCTTCAGGGCTGATCTGATAGAGAAGCCCCTGTCTGATTTAACCTGGGAGATCATGTCAAAAATTCCCAATTATGTGGTGGTGAGTGGGGTTTTTCTGTACGGAATTTACTGGATTATCAATCGAAGGATGGAGTTATCAGAATACAATAAGTCTAAGAACAGGGATTCATCTGAAGATAAAAATTAAAAAAACAAAAAAACGGAGTTTAAAATGAGATTGCCATTTAAAATTACCTTCTGGAAAGTAGTCCTGGTTATAATCTGGATTTTGGGAATTATTGCCGCAGTGATTCGTTTCACTAAGGGGTTGGGAGCCTCTACCAACTTGAGTGACCAGTTTCCCTGGGGGTTATGGATAGGTTTTGATATTTTGTGTGGCGTTGGTTTGGCTGCCGGGGGATTTACCATAGCTGCCATTATCTATGTATTTCATATTAAAAGGTTCTATCCGATCTTAAGGCCAACAATCCTAACAGCTTTCCTGGGATATCTTCTGGTTATCTTTGCACTTTTGTTCGATTTAGGTCAACCGTGGAGAATCTGGCATCTTTTAATATACTGGAATCCACATTCGGTTCTTTTCGAAGTTGGCTGGTGCGTGATGCTCTACACCACAGTTCTGGCTTTAGAGTTCAGTCCCATAATTTTTGAGAGTTTAGGCTGGGGCACACCGAAAAAATGGGTAGGTAAAGTCATCATTCCTCTGGTTATTGCCGGAGTGATCCTTTCTACATTGCATCAGTCCTCTTTAGGGTCACTTTATCTTATAATGCCAGAGAAGCTCTACCCTTTCTGGTATTCATCTATAATACCATTCTTATTCTTTTTGTCTGCCGTAGCAGTAGGCTGTGCTATGGTGATTTTCGAATCACATTTAAGTTATAGAGCATTTGGGCATCGTCTGAGAATGGACCTTCTGGCAGACCTGGGCAGAGTAATGCTGGTCACTTTAGTAGTGTATGCTATTCTTAAGATTCAGGATTTCTCCGGACGTGGAGTTTGGTCTAATATTTTCATAAACAGATCCGAGACCTATCTTTTCTGGTTAGAAGCGATTATAGGAATAATCGCACCAATAGTACTTTTAGCTATCAAACGGGTAAGGCTTTCTGAAAGAGGCCTTTATTATGCTTCCATATTTACCATAGCAGGATTTTTATTAAATAGACTTAATATTGCAGTAACCGGGATGGAAGCCTCTGCAGGTGTTTCCTATTTTCCATCCTGGATGGAGATATCCATAACATTAGCCATTGTGGCAACCGGGTTTTTTGTTTTTTCCTTAGCGGTGCGCTACTTACCGATTTTCGAACATGCAGAATCAGATTCAAAGCCAGCAAAGACTATCACTAATTCAAAAGAGGTACCTATAATTAAAAGTAGATAAATTTCATTTGATTAAAAAATAAACTTAAAAAATTAAAAACCTGATAGACTTCAGCTGAAAAGACGCAATTTTACTTAATTAAGCGCAGATTTTATTGCGGCAGATTTTTTTATAAGTGATTTAATTGTTAGAACTTATCCAATATAAACTTAATAAGATACGCAAAATTTGCGGTTATCGTTTTTCTTTCAGTTACTATAGTCCAGATATTATTCTTATTCCTTTTCTCCCATAGAGTTAAGGATAAGTGTATTTTTAAGTGTTTTAAAAACCTGGCAGGTATTTTGTCTATATAATGATAATATGGGTATATTTTTAAATATTTTATTTGCTTAAATATTTATTTTTATTTAATTGTTAAGCGATAGAGTTACAATTATGGTGATATTCAGGATATGCTCATAATATAAATTGAAAGGAGCAAGTAATGATTAAAGCGTTTAAGTTTATATTTACTGGAGCAATATTAACAGTATTATTTATTATGTTTTTAAATTTGCCATTATGTTTTGGTCGCACCAAGGAGATGGAATCAACATCAGGGATGACTTCTCTTCTTAAGCCCTTAGATGACCCCTGTGTTCAGCAGCGTACTCACCGCGTAGCCAAATACTGCTTCACCCTGACTAACTGGGGATTCATAGGAAGTCAAGCCGGAGGTCTACCGGAATCAGAGGGTGGATGTTTTATGCCTACCTGTTCAGGAGAGATTCCCAGTGCCGAGTCCTTTCATTATCCCTGCGGCACAGATTTAGATTACCTGTTTCAGGGAGCCTTGTGGATAGGTGCGGTAGTAGAGGGCGAGACCCTGGTTAGTGTGGGAGCAGATGGCTGGTTAGGGGTTTACGAGATGTATCCAGGGACGGAGGGGCAGGGTGGTTGTATAAAGGAGAAAACTATAAGACCAACCACTCCCTGCTGTCCTGATCCGGATACAGCAGGAGCAGTATCGGAGCAGGATATAATCGCAATATATTCAGATACAGCGACAATAGGAGTTAATCAGGATGATTATGACCGGAGGCCGCATAAACCCATCGGGATTCAGGTAGAGCAGCGCAGTTACAGCTGGAGTTATGATTATGCGGAGGATTTTGCTTTGATAGATTTCACCGTAAGGAACATAGGGACAAAGGATGTCCGTAACATCTGGCTGGGTTTTTACATAGATGCAGATGTCTATCATACAAGTAAAGGAGCACCGGGTTCATTTGATGATATATCAGGTTATCGTACCACATATCCATCGGCATTATGGGCAGATACGCTGCAGTATCAGGACACGATAAACGTAGCCTGGATAGCAGACAACGATGGTGATCTGGTTAAGGGAGTACCGGGACCCAGGAGTGTAACCGGCGTAACAGGAGTGCGTGTAGTGCGAGCCCCCACAGAAGACATTTCCTTCAACTGGTGGATGTCAGAGGGGAATGACCCAGTGAATTTAGACTGGGGACCGCATTTGCAGAGCAACTGGGATTTATGGATAAAGAATTACGGGATATGGTGTGAGGGAGGTAAGGGGACACCCTGCGGAGACAAGTTGAAATATTTTATAATGTCGAATCAGGAGTGGGATTATGACCAGATTTATTCGTGTACAGATAAGAGCGCCGAGGGCTGGATAAAGCCGCCGGAGGCGACATTCTGTGGAGATATGGCAGATGGCTACGATACCCGTTATTTATTTTCCTTTGGACCGATCCTGACGCTATCACCGGGGGATTCGCATAAGGTGACCGTGGGGTATATAGCGGGAGAGAATTTTCACACGCAGGATAACAGGATAGATGCGAACAATCCGACGGTTTATTATAACAAGTTAGATTTCAGTGATTTTGCCACCAATGCCCGCTGGGCAGGCTGGGTGTATGACAATCCTGGTGTGGACACACCTGATCCGGTATCAGG
>JAOUFL010000050.1 GCA_029858245.1 Candidatus Zixiibacteriota bacterium | reverse complement strand
CATTTCTGGGTTCATTATTTATCCTACTTCTCGGGAAATCACTCAGGATCAAATGGATCGGAGAGGAAAATCTCCGGCCTACCCAAAAGAGAAGCGGAAAAGTTCTATATGCTTTCTGGCATGGTCGAATGTTAATTTTATCCTATTCTCATCGGAAAAGAAAAATTCAAGTATTGATAAGCCAGCATCGGGATGGCGAGATAATTGCTCGCATAATCAAGAAGTTGGGATTTGGAACTGTCAGGGGTTCGACTACCAAGGGTGGATTTAAAGCAATTATACAGATGGTTAATAAGGCGAACGAAGGGCACGATTTGGCAATAACCCCGGATGGTCCAAAAGGACCAGCTTTTAAGGTTCAGCCGGGAGCAGCTGTTATAGCTCAACGTAGCCAGATCCCTATAATTCCCATCACTAGCTCGGCTGAAAAAAAATGGGTGCTCAAAAGCTGGGATAGCTTCAATATACCTAAACCTTTTACTCGGGCAGTGATCATCATAGGGAAGCCTATCTATGTATCCGGCGAAATTTCACCTGAGGAAATCGATTTGAAAAACTCGGAGCTGGGGAGAAATCTAAACCAGCTAACCCTGATAGCGGATAACTACTTTAACCATTAACATGTATCTCATTTACGACCTTCTTTATACTATAGCCTTTATCTTGCTTTTCCCCTACCTTATATTACGGGGATTAATTGGAGGGCATGGTATTTTAGAACGTCTGGGGAAAATACCTGCACCAAAAGACCCCGGCTCTCACCTGATCTGGTTTCATGCCTCATCAGTTGGGGAAATTAAAGCCTTAGCCATAATTTTACCCAAGCTCAGTAAGGTTAAACCGGATCTCTCTTTTGTGGTATCGGTTATGACCAAAACCGGGAAAAAACAGGCACAACAAAGCCTGCCTCAGGCAGATTTTATATTCTACCTGCCTCTTGATTTCCCTTTTCTGCAAAAAAAGATATTTAGAAAACTTAATCCCCGGCTACTGGGATTGGTGGAAACAGAGCTCTGGCCCAACCTGATCCGTCAGGCGAAAATTCGAAAGACCAAGCTTTGTCTGATAAACGGTCGCCTGTCTGAAAAATCTTTTAGAAGATATCTTAAGTTGAGGAGTTTTTTTTACCTGGTTTTATCCTGTTTTGACCAATTTTTAATGCAATCCCCGGAGGACGCACAAAAACTCTGGGATTTGGGGGGAGCTAAAGAGAAAACTAAAGTCGTAGGTAATTTGAAATTTGATCGTACCCTTCTTGGAATCAATGATCCGGATAAAGCCACTCTTAGAAAAAGCCTGGGGCTTTCTTCAGATGACAGATTGATCACCGCTGGAAGTACTCACCCGGATGAAGAAAAAATAATCCTGTCTGTTTATAAAAGACTAAAGCCGGAATTTAAAGAGCTCGTTCTTCTCATTGCTCCCCGTCATCTCTCGCGTATTGGTGAAATAGAGGAGCTTCTCCTCGAGCAAAAGCTGGATTTCATCAGGAAAAGCTTTAAAAAGAAAGATGATAAGCCCGAGGTAATACTTCTGGATACAATGGGTGAACTGGAAAAACTTTACAGCATAAGCGAAATAGCCTTTGTAGGTGGAAGCCTGGTCCCGATCGGTGGACACAACATACTGGAGCCAGCCAGTTACGGGGTTCCTACTCTTTTCGGGCCGTATATGGACAATTTTAAAGCTGCTGCTAACCTGCTTTTGAGTGCTGGTGGCGGAATTATGGTAAAAGACCAGGAGGAACTATATCAAAAAATATACATGCTTTTGGAAAATACAAACCTTCGTAACCAATTAGGTATCAAAAGCAAAGAAACTTTACTTTCGCAGACTGGAACATCGGATAAAACCGTTCAGTTATTATTAGACCTTTTAGCCCAAAATGAAAAAAAATAAGCTTTTTTACTACTGGGAGAAAAAAGATGAGTATGTACTCCTGTTATTTCTTTTGCGGATTCTTTCCCTAATCTATCTATCCGGGTATTTTCTTAGAAAAACTCTCTATCGTCTGGGATTAATCAGGGTAAAGACGCTGAAAACGAAAGTTATCAGTGTAGGCAATATTACCTCAGGAGGTTCCGGTAAAACCCCTTTTGTTCTCTACCTGGCTAAAAAACTCCAGGAGAAAAGAATAAATTTCGCTATTCTTACCCGAGGTTATGGGAGGGGAAAAAAAGCTACAAGAGAAATAAGGAAAATCGAATCTCCAGATATAAAATGGGAAGAAGTAGGAGATGAACCTTTACTACTAAGCAACCATCTACCTGAAATCCCGGTGATAATTGATAAGAATAGATATATATCAGGCAAAATTGCACAGGATAAATACAGGGCTGATCTGGTGATTTTAGATGATGGATTCCAGCATTGGAGATTAAAGAGGGATCTGAATATTCTAATGATTGATAGCACATTTAACTTGAAGGAAGAGAGGATCTTACCTGCAGGCAGACTCAGAGAACCTTTATCTTCTCTTAAGAGAGCGCAGGTTTTTATTCTTACACGGGTCGATCAGTCAGAACACCTCGATAATATTAAAATGACCTTGAGAAGTTTAAATCCTCAAGCACCAGTTGTAGAAAGCGTCTTGAAAGTAACCTTTGCTATAAACTGGAAAGACAAAACCGAAATTGAACCAAGCTACTTAAGTGGGAAGATGGGAATAGCCTTCTGCGGAATAGGAAACCCTTATTCATTTGTAAATACATTGAGGGGCTTAGGAATAGAGATTTTGAATAGTTTTTTCTTTTTAGACCATTATATTTATACCAGGAAAGATCTTTTCTCACTTGAAGAAAAGTGTATGGAACTTGGAGCTGATTTTCTTGTTACCACTGAGAAAGATTCGATCCGGCTTCCGGAAAACACAGGTTTAAAAATACTCATATTGGTGATAAAAGTGGAATTAAAAATCATTTCTGGAGAAAAGGAGCTCTGGCAGGTTTTAAATCTTTAGATAATGGAAATAAAAACAGATTTCCTGATCATCGGCTCAGGTATTGCTGGTCTCTCCTATGCACTGAAGGTCTCAGAAACAGGCAAAGTAGCCATTATAACCAAGAAAAAGGATACCGAGTCGAATACCAACTACGCTCAGGGAGGTATAGCTGCAGTTCTCTCTCCGTCTGACTCTTTCGACCTTCACATACAGGATACCTTAAAAGCAGGAGCTGGGCTTTCCAATGAAGTTGTAGTCAGAAAGGTAGTTGAATCAGGTCCTGCTGCAATTCAGGAGCTTATTCAAATTGGAGTTGATTTCACAAGGGCAAAAAAAGAGCTGGACCTGGGAAGAGAAGGTGGTCATTCTCGAAATCGTGTAGCTCATGCTGCTGATTTGACTGGAAGGGAAATAGAATCTTCTCTCATCCGTGCAATAAAAAGTAAAAAAAATATAGCTATCTACGAAGACCATATTGCTGTCGACCTGATTACCCAACACCATCTCAAAGGATATCAGAAAAAACCAGAAGAGAAGATAAAATGCTGGGGAGCTTATGTCCTGGACGTAAGAACTGGGAAGGTAAACAAATTCCTGAGCAAGATAACCCTTTTAGCCACAGGAGGTACGGGAAGAATCTACCTTCATACAACCAACCCTGCTATTGCCACAGGAGATGGTATTGCCATGGCTTATCGCGCAGGAGCCCCGGTGGCAAATTTAGAATTTATCCAGTTTCATCCAACCTCCCTGTATCATCCTGAAGGTAACTCTTTTCTGATATCCGAGGCAGTTAGAGGAGAGGGTGGTAAGCTGAGGTTGAAATCCGGAGAGCTTTTTATGCAGAATTACCATCCCTCAAAAGAGCTTGCACCCAGAGACGTGGTTGCCCGGGCAATCGATTTCGAGCTCAAGAAAAGTGGTGATAATTGCATATATCTGGACATTACCCATCTGGACAAGAATTTTATTAAAGAAAGGTTTCCTAATATCTACCAGCGCTGCCTTTCATTGGATTTTGATATAACTAAAGAATGGATCCCGGTTGTTCCTGCTGCTCATTATATATGTGGAGGAATAATCACTGACTTAGAAGGAAAAACTGATATAGATAATCTCTATGCTTGTGGGGAAGTAGCTATGACTGGTATGCACGGAGCAAATCGCCTGGCATCTAATTCATTACTTGAGGCAGTGGTATTCGCTAATTTTGCTGCTGAAACCTCCAGGAAGTTCTCAAAAATAGAAAAAGGACATAAGTTTCCTTCCATACCGGAGTGGAGTACCAAAGGGGTTTTTGACCATAAAGAATGGGTGATCATATCCCACGCCAGGCAAGAGATAGAATCCCTTATGTGGAACCTGGTCGGGATTGTCAGATCAAATAGCAGGCTGGAGATGGCTAAGTCTCGCATCGATATCCTGTTAGAAGACATAAATAACTTTTATCATCAGAATCCGGTTACCTATGAGGTTATAGAATTAAGAAATATTACAAAAGTAGCTGAACTTATCATTCGCTCTGCTCTTTTGCGTAAGGAGAGCAGGGGATTACATTTTAACCAGGACTACCCGCAAAAAGATGACCGGAACTGGAAAAAAGATACCATCCTTAAATCCAGGTAGCTTTAAATGTTAAAGGAAGAAACCATCATAATTCTGGATTTTGGCTCCCAGTACACCCAGCTGATTGCCAGGAGAATCAGGGAGAGTAAAGTCTACTGCGAGATTATGCGATATAATACTGACCTGAACTCCTTCAAGGATAAAAACCTGAAAGGCATCATCCTCTCTGGGGGACCATCAAGTATTTATGATAAAAACGCTCCGGTCTGCGATAAGAGAATATTCGAATTGGGTGTGCCTGTCCTGGGTATTTGTTATGGCTTACAGCTATTAGCAGATCTTTTTGGTGGACGGGTGGAAATAAGCAAAAGCCGCGAATATGGAAAGGCTCTCATCAAAATCGAGGAGCACCAGGACCTTTTCAAGGGTTCCAAGAAAAAATTACAGGTCTGGATGAGCCATGGAGATTTCGTTTCCAGACTGCCGAAAGGTTTTAAGAAATTAGCTTCCTCCGAGAATATACCCTTTGCCGCGGTGAAAAATCCCCAGAGTAAAACTTATGGAGTTCAGTTCCATCCTGAGGTTGCTCATACTCAGGACGGAATCAAGATAATTCAAAACTTCCTATATGATATCTGCGAATGTCAGGGGAAATGGACTGCCAGATCTTTTATCCAGTCAACCACCAAAGAGATAAAAGAAAGAGCGGGCAGAGGAAAAGTGATTTTGGGTTTAAGCGGAGGCGTGGATTCGTCGGTCTGTGCCCTGCTGGTGAATAAAGCAATTGGTAAACAACTCTTCTGTATTTTTATAGACAACGGATTATTAAGAAAAAACGAAGCGAAAGAAGTCAAAGAGGCTTTTAAAGACTATGATATGACCTTGATCTTTGTAGATGCCTCTGAGAGATTCCTTTCCAGATTGAAGGGAGTAATCGATCCTGAGGAAAAAAGGAGGATTATCGGTAGAACCTTTATCGAGGTCTTTGAGGAGGAAGCGAAAAAGATCGGTGAGGTAGAATATCTGGCTCAGGGGACCCTATACCCGGATGTAATTGAATCAACCTCTTTTAAAGGACCTTCGGCTACCATTAAAACTCATCATAATGTAGGAGGTCTCCCGGAGGAGATGAATCTGAAATTAATCGAGCCACTAAGGGAGCTGTTCAAAGACGAGGTCAGGAGAATTGGCAGAGAATTAAAATTACCTGCAAATTTACTGGGAAGACATCCCTTCCCTGGTCCTGGTTTAGCTGTAAGGATTATAGGAGCGGTCACAAAGGAAAGGCTCGATATCTTGAGAGAAGCAGACGAGATTTTCATTCAGGAATTGAAAAGATCCAGAACTTACCGTAAAGTCTGGCAGGCGTTATCTGTTCTTTTACCGGTTCAGTCTGTAGGGGTGATGGGAGATGAGAGAACCTATGAAAACGTTATAGCCCTGCGGGCAGTAACCAGCCTGGACGGTATGACCGCAGACTGGGCACATCTTCCCTACAATTTAATTGGAAAAATCTCTAATCGAATCATAAACGAGGTTAAGGGAATAAACCGCGTAGTCTACGACATAAGCTCCAAACCCCCCGCCACCATCGAGTGGGAGTAAATTGATAAACGGAGTGCATCAGCTTGCTGATGCCTGAGGGAATCAGTAAGTCCATCTTGCCTTAAAAGTAGAAGATATTAATAAACAGATGAAGAGGGCAGAACGATGTTCTGCCCCTATGAATAAACCGGTAAGCCCAGGTTGCCCTCAGCCTGGGCAATAAAAACCCCGCCTTGAGACAAGGCAGGGACACTGCGTATACATAGGGGCACGGCATGCCGTGCCCTTACATTTCTATATCTTATTAGTTTCTTTCCTTAAGCTCTCTGGTATTTCTTTACCCCTTCCACATAGAGATTGCCACCGTGACAATCCTGAACCACAATAGCCGGGAAATCCTTTACGGTGTACTTGCGAATAGCTTCAGCCCCCAGCTCTTCCCAGGCTACCAGCTCGTTTGCGGTAATCGACTTGGCGATCAATGCGGCAGCACCGCCTACTGCAGCAAAATAAACCCCTTTATACTTTTTCAAAGCCTCTGTTACGGCAGCACCCATCTCACCTTTGCCTATCATCCCTTTTGAGCCAGCCTGAAGTATCTGGGGAGCATATTTGTTCATTCTGCCTGAGGTTGTAGGTCCGGCTGAACCTATCACCTTGCCCGGACGGGCTGGAGACGGACCCACATAATAAATCAGCTGTCCTTTTAAATTAAAGGGTAACTTCTCACCTCTGTCCAGCATCTCAACCATTCTCTTATGAGCGGCATCTCTGGCAGTGTACATCTCGCCGGTGATCAAAACGTTGTCACCACTTTTTAAACTCTCTACCACTTCATCTGTTAAAGGAGTTGTAATTCTTTTAGGATCTGGCATTTTTACCTCCGATCTTTTGTTATTTATCTTCAGATTATAGCTTCTTTATGTCTTGCTGCATGACACTGGATGTTAACTGAAGCCGGGAAAGACGCTATATGACAGGGAAAAGTCTCAACGTGGACATCCAAAGCTGTCACTCTGCCGCCAAAACCCTGGGGACCTATCCCTAATTTGTTTATCTTCTCCAGTAATTCTGTTTCTAAATCTGCATAGAATTTGTTTGGATGACGAGAGCCTATTGACCTTAGAAGAGCTCTTTTAGCCATCTCCGCACATTTTTCAAAGGTTCCTCCGATGCCAACTCCTACCACTATCGGTGGACAGGGGTTTGAGCCTGACCTTTTGACCATATCGATGACAAACTCTTTAACTCCTTCTACCCCATCTGACGGTTTCATCATCTTCACCTCAGACATATTCTCACTTCCCCCGCCTTTAGGAGCAACGATGATTTTGATTTTATCACCTTTGACCACGTTCATGTGTATAATCGCAGGAGTATTATCACCCGTGTTCTTTCGCTCTATCGGATCGCCTAAAATTGATTTTCTCAGGTAACCTTCCTTATATCCCTGTCTTACCCCTTCGTTTATCGCTTCAAACAGGTTTCCGTCTTTAACGAAAACCTGATCCCCTATATCCACAAAAACCACGGCAAATCCGGTATCCTGGCACAGCGGGAATACCCCTTCCCTGGCAATCTGCACATTATCGAGAATCTGTTTTAATGTTTCTTTGGAGGTGGGTGATTCTTCTTTTTGATACCCTTCTTTTAAAGATTTCTCCTCTGCTTCTCCTAACTGGTAGTTAGCCTCTATACACAGGTCTTTAACTGTGGAGATTATATTTTTTACGAATACCTCTCGCATGTATACCTCCTTTCCCGGCTTTAGCGGGGATTTATTTGGTTAACTCCAATATTCCATCAATTAAGTTTTTCAATCCTGTGCCCAAATCACCAAGATTGGCTCTCATCTTGGAACCGGGCGTGGTTACCACACGGTTCTCCGCATCGATTACCGCTTCGTATGGTTTGGTTATGACATGATTAACCCCTAATTTCTCCAGCTGGTCAGATAATCCCGGATCATTACCGGTGGTTAAAATTAAGGGTGAGGTGACAATATCGATCAAGGAATAAGCTATAACCAGACAGGACAATCCACAGCCGGCAATTACTATTTTCCTTCTATATGTTTCCCGGATAAACTTCTTTAATTCCGGGTCAATTTTTAAGATTGGATTTTTCAGATTTAACTGGGTGAATTTTTTTAATATCCCTTCTCCACCTGGCAAGATCAGGGCTTCCAGGCTCTCCGGGCTGATTTCTCTTAACTCTTTTAAGCCACCATGGGCAATGATGCTGGTCTCTGAAAATAAATTTTTAGTCACCGGCAGAGTTGACTGCTCGTTATGGGAAAAAGAGGGTGAAGAGAAAAGGTAGAGGGTTTTGATCTTTTTTTCATCTAAAAAATACTGGAGTAATACCGCTTCCCATATATCGGTGCCCTCATTATAGCCACAGCCATTTAAAAAGATGCCAAAAGGTTTCATGGACAATGAATTCTGAAATTTTTAAAGAGCAGTAATTAAACTCTACCTGAAAGCTTGTGGATTACTTTGTGAAATATTTATCAAGGATAAAGAAAAATTTTATGCAGCATGTACGCTGACAATTTTCTTGTCTCTTCCCTGTTTTTCAAATTTAACCAGTCCTGTGATTCTGGCAAATAGCGTGTTATCCTTCCCCATACCCACATTATATCCCGGATGAATTCTGGTTCCCTTCTGCCTTACCAGTATTGTTCCAGCCTGAACCGTTTCCCCGGCAAACCTTTTAACGCCCAGTCTCTGACCGTGCGAGTCCCTGCCGTTTCTGGAGCTTCCTACGCCTTTCTTATGTGCCATTAGAGAGCACCTCCTTTACCTCGAACAAAAAATTAAACTCTACATCCGCTTATACGGAGGATTTCGGCATAAAGGTAATACTTTTTTAGTTATTTGGCAAGAGGAATTTTTATCAAAATTTGACTCTTAAGTTTTTATGGGCAGGAGATTAGAATTAGGTATTTTTTAAGATTGAATTTATTTATAATAACAGCACCCCAGCTCAAGAGATTTGCCGCTCTTGAAAAGGAAATTTATAAAATAAATAACATCACTTACGGTAACATCACAGTCAAGATTAACATCACCTGAGGGCAGGTGAGCAGGCTCAGGACCACCTTTGAATAAATAATTAATCAGGTAAACCACATCAGATACTGTCGCATCCCCATCCTGGTTAACATCACCGGGCGGAATATTCTGCTCTCCTATATAAAACTCAGTTGGATAAAAAAGAGGTTGAAAAGTAGTTTCATATAGATCCATAAAATGATAATAGGTTGTTACATGAATGGTGGTGTCTATATCCACAAATCCAGTATCCTGTATTATGAAATACAATTTTATAAGTATCCCTTGGTCAGGGGGAATAAATTCACCCCCACCTACATTCGCTAATTCAAAAAGAACAATTTGATTTGTGTGATCTACACCTATAACCTTATGAGGCATAAACTCAGACCTTTCACCCACAACGATGGCTGTGTCCATATCAATAGGACCGCTCCATTTAAGTGGAATATTCATATAATAAAGAGATTCATCATTTACTAAATACATTGGTACAACCGCCCTTCCAGTGCAGGGTGGGCATACAACATAATACCCCCAGTCCAGAAACCTGATTGTATCCGGTTCTCCAGGGTCTTGAGCAAAACAAGGCAAGAAGTTAGAAAATAACATCAACCCGCTAAAGAAAAAAACTATTAATGTTTTTTTCATATCACTTCTCCATACAATTGCCTGTTTTTAAACTTCACCTTCAATTATAACAGCACCCCAGCTCAAGAGATTTGCCGCCCTTGAAAAGGAAATTTATGAGATAAATAACATCACTTATGGTAACATCACAGTCAAGATTAACATCTCCTGAGGGAAGGTGAGCAGGTGGCGTACCGCCTTTGAATAGATAATTTATAAGATAAACCACATCGGAAACAGAAGCACCTCCATCCTGGTTAACGTCACCGGGCGGAGTATTCTGCTCTCCGATATAAAACTCAACTGGGTAAAAAAGAGGCTGAATAACATTTTCATCCTGATCCAAAAAATGATAGAAGCTCAAGGGTGGCACGGTTAAATCAAGACTTGCATAACCCGTATCTTGAACTGTAAAATATATGTATATAAGTATCCCCTCACCAGGAGGAATTGATTGGTCACCAGCCAAAATTGTCGCAAATAAAAGGAAAGTACTGTCTTGATGGTTTGGGCTGAAATATTTCTGGATCATAAAATCAGACCTTTCACCAACGAAAATAGCTGTATCCACATCAAGAGGACCGGTCCACTTCAAAGGAATAGTCATAGACCAAAGAGATTCATCATTCACCACGTACATAGGTATCACCGCCCTTCCCGTGCAGGGAGGACATACAACATAATACCCCCAGTCCAGAAACCTTACTGTATCTGGTTCTCCGGGGTCTTGAGCAAAACAGGGCAACACCGAAAAAACATAGAATACTAACAGCAAGGGAATAATCAGTATAGATTTTTTCATCTTCAGCCCCTCCCTTCAATCACTGATTTAAGGTATCTACCTTATAATAGCGTCCCTGAATCAATTGTCAAGTAAAAAAAGTTATACTACTTTAGATTTCCAGATATTCAGGACAATCTTGCTCTTTATTTTAAAGAAGAAAAAAACCCCTCACTTTAATATGTGAAGGGTCTCAGAAAGTTAGTTATGCTGAAACTTTTTCTCTTACGACCTTTTGATTTTTTCCCCTTCTGTTGCCTTTATCTCAAAATTAAGATTATCGTCCCCTACCCTATCAACGTTAACATAACAGCCTTTAGTGAATTGACCTTTTAATATCTCCTCAGCCAGGGGGTCTTCCAGATATTTCTGGATAGCTCTTTTAAGAGGTCTGGCTCCAAAAGTAGGGTTGTAACCTTTTTCCGCTAAAAACTCCTTAGCTTTTGAAGTCAGTTCGAAGGTGATACCTTTCTCTGTGAGTCTTTTCGATACATCCTTTAATAGAATCTCGATTATCTCCATTATCTCCTTCATCCCCAGATGCTTGAAGATGATTATCTCATCGATGCGGTTTAGAAGTTCCGGGTTGAAAGTTCTTTTCAGCTCATCCATTATCTTCTGTTTCATCTGCTCAAAAGAGGAGAGCAGATCATCTTTCTGGAATCCTAATCCTTTACCGGATTTTATCTCCCGGGTGCCCATATTAGAGGTCATAATCACCACGGTATTCTTGAAATCCACTTTACGACCGAAGCTGTCAGTCAAAGCACCGTCATCGAACATCTGGAGAAGAATGTTAAATACCTCCGGATGAGCTTTCTCTATCTCGTCCAGGAGTACTACTGAATATGGCTTTCTTCTTACTTTTTCAGTTAACTGCCCCCCTTCCTCATACCCTACATATCCAGGAGGAGCACCTATCAACCTGGAGACTGAAAATTTCTCCATATATTCAGACATATCTATACGGATTAAAGATTCTTCGTTCTCAAACAAAAAGGCAGCCAGTGCCCGGCCAAGCTCTGTCTTGCCAACCCCTGTAGGACCCAGAAAGATAAATGAGCCGATAGGCCTTCTGGGATCAGACAATCCCGCTCTGGACCTGCGGATCGCCTTGGTA
>JAOUFL010000049.1 GCA_029858245.1 Candidatus Zixiibacteriota bacterium | reverse complement strand
TTTACTTTATGTTACATCATAAAACGATATTAGTCAAGCTGATTATTTATAAATGTGAGGTTGAATGATTATGCTATCTTTTCGTGAGAATCCTGGTAGCGCTACGGGGAGTCGAACCCTGGTTTGATGGCTGGAAACTAATTGAAAGAATCAGAGCAGTTTAGTAACTTGTTTGTTTATAATAAATTCGCAGTTTGAGCCCGTGTTTTTCTTGAATTTCTATTTTGTGTCTCTTTGTGTCTATTAATACTCTGTTAGGCCACAAAATGGAAACAAAGATTATCTGATAATCAGAGAAAAAAACAAAATCCGGAATCTTCCACTGAATCTCAATATGACTCCAGAGGCTTAAAGAAAGATGACAAAATAATTAATCCTCAACCAGAATCAACTTATGGCTCCAAAAGTTATGTGAAGTTTTTTTCTTGACTTTCAAGTAAAAGAGCCCTTAAATTAAAGAGGAGGGTAAAAAAATGGGTGATTTTTTTCAATCTGGAACAATTGCTACCTTACACAGGTTAGGGCATAGAGACCTTGAATCTCTGGAAACAGAGTTAAAAAAGCACAAAAAGCATAGACCTGTAGCCTTAGTATTACCTGCGGTTTATGCGGAATTCGAAAGAGAAGCTTTACCTAACATCCTCAACCAGTTAAAAAACGTTAATTATTTAAACGAGATTGTGCTGGTTATGAATAAAACCAATGCTATGGAGTTCAGGAGTGCTAAAAAGACTTTGGCAGAAAATGGTCTCAAAATAAATATTGTCTGGAGCTCCGGCTCAAGGATAGGTAAGCTTTATAAACTTCTGGAAGAAAATGAGCTTTCCCTGGGTGAGGATGGAAAAGGCAGGTCAGTCTGGATTGCCCTTGGGTATGTCATAGCTAATGAAAAAAGCGAGGTTATCGTTCTGCACGATTGTGATATTGTAAATTATAATCGAGAGCTTTTAGCCCGATTATGTTATCCCATGGCTAATCCCAACTTAGGTTATGAATTCTGTAAAGGTTATTATTCCAGAGTAACAGACAGAATGTATGGAAGAGTGACCAGACTTTACTTCACCCCTGTTATCAGGGCTTTGCAGAAGATTGTGGGCTATCATCCTTTCTTAGTCTATCTGGATAGCTTTCGCTACCCCCTGGCTGGTGAGTTCAGCCTGGATGAGGATTTAGCCAGGGTTACCCGCATTCCCAGTGACTGGGGCTTGGAGGTGGGTATTTTAGCTGAGGTTTATAGAAACTGCGTGCCCAAGAGAATCTGCCAGGTCGACTTAATAGAAACCTATGAACACAAACACCAGGACCTTTCATCTTCCGATCCGACTAAGGGTCTTCTCAAGATGTGTGTCGACATAACCAAATCTCTTTTCAGAACCCTTTCCCAGGAAGGTATAATCATCTCAGCCGGGCTTCTGCGAACTTTAACCGGAACTTATCTACGGTCTGCACAGGATACAATCAAGAAATTCGAAGACGATGCCGCCATCAATCAACTGTTTTTTGACCGGCATGCTGAAGGAACAGCAGTGGAGACTTTTTTACAAGGAATCAAGATTGCAGGAAAGGAATTCCTTAACGACCCCTTGGGAGCCCCGGAAATACCAAACTGGAACAGAGTTACCTCCGCCATACCGGATTTTTTAGATATGCTCAAAGAAGCAGTAGCAGAAGATAACAAATAGCCCTATTCCCGGAAAAATTTATGGAAGCATGCTTGAGGGAAAAGGCATTATCAATACTTCAAGCCTCTTTGAAAGGTGCAGACCCGAAACTCTGTGTAAAAAGATTCTTAAAATTTGAAAATGGATATATCTCAGCTGGAAATTTCAGGAAGAGATTAGACCAAATCAAAAGGATCATCGTGGCAGGTGCGGGAAAAGCCTCAGCCCTTATGGCTCAGGCAACAGAGGAGATTCTTGAAGATAGAATTGATCAAGGGATAGTGATTGCAAAAGAGGGTTCAGGGGTTCCTTTAGAGAAAATTAAACTGCTTTTTGGAGGACATCCATTTCCGGATGAAAATGGAGCTAAGGGAACGCAGGAGATACTCCAGATGCTTTCGGAAGCTGATAGTAATGATCTGGTCATCTTTCTCTTATCAGGCGGCGGTTCGGCTCTTCTGGTTTCTCCGGTTGATGGGGTTTCCCTGAAAGATAAAAAGAGAATGGTCCAGTTACTTATTGAATGCGGTGCCAATATTGATGAGATGAATACCATAAGAAAACATATATCTAAAGTAAAGGGTGGAAGATTAGCAAAAATAGCCTATCCCGCCCAGTCAGTCTCTTTGATCCTCTCGGATGTTATCGGAGATAGGCTTGACTCCATTGCTTCTGGTCCAACCGCTCCAGACCCCACTACTTTTGATGATTGTTTTGAGATATTAAATAGATATAAACTATTTAGCAAACTCCCAAAATCCATAAAACGTTTCCTGGGGAAAAATAAAGACAACCAGGAAAACGAGACCCATAAGCCGGGAGATATGGTTTTCGAAAAAGTTGAAAATGTAATCGTGGGTTCAAATCTTCTGGCTTTAGAAGAGGCGGAAAAGAAGGCAAAGAAGTTAGGTTTTAACACTCTTTTATTGTCTTCCACCGTATCTGGGAATACCACAGAAGCGGCAATTGAGCATGCCTCTTTAGCCAGGGAGATAAGAGAGGGCCTAAAAAATCCAGCTCCTCCAGTCTGTCTTATTTCCGGGGGTGAGACCACAGTGGAGATTAAAGGGAATGGAAAGGGCGGCAGAAATCAGGAGTTTGTATTGGTCTCAGCTATTCATATTCAGGGTTTAAAAGATGTGGTTATATCCAGTATGAATACGGATGGAATCGACGGTCCTACAGATGCCGCTGGTGCCATCTGCGACGGGACAACAGTTTCACGGGCGAATAAATTGAATATGAATCCAAAAGACTATCTGAAACGAAACGACTCCTATTATTTCTTTGAAAAATTGGGAGATTTGATAAAAACAGGGCCAACTAATACCAATGTTATGGATATTCATTTAATTCTGGTAGGTTAAAAAGAGATGTCCAAAAGTATCTTAAGTAAGGAAGCCAGGGAAAAAGTAAGCGAATACCAGCAAGCTGAAATCGTAGTGGGAATCCCGAGTTACAACAATGTTCGCACTATATCCCATGTGGTCAGGGCAGTATCAGCCGGACTGGTTAAATACTTTCCAAACTATAGATGTGTGATTATCAATTCGGATGGTGGATCTAAAGACGGGACACCGGACGTGGTTAAAAATACGATGGTGGAGGATTTCAATACTATCTTAATTGAACATCCACTTTACCCGGTACATAAAATAGTTACTCCTTACCATGGTATTCCTGGAAAGGGAAGCGCTTTTCGCACTATCTTCGAGATAGCACATCTCCTGCAGGCAAGGGCCTGTGCCGTGGTCGATTCAGACTTAAGAAGCATCACTCCTGAATGGCTGGAGGGATTAATTGAGCCGATTTTGATACATGGATTCGATTTTGTTACCCCTTTATATCAGCGCCATAAATATGACGGAACTATCACCAATTCGATTGTCTACCCACTTACCAGGTCACTATATGGTAAAAGAATAAGACAGCCTATTGGTGGCGAATTCGGTATATCCGGTAATCTGGTTTCACATTTTTTAGATGACGACAAGGTTTACGATACCGATATTGCCAGATTCGGTATAGATGCCTGGATGACTACTACCGCAGTGGCGTCAGGTTTTAAAGTTTGCCAGTCTTTCTTGGGAGCCAAAATACATGATCCCAAAGACCCGGGTGCTGACCTTTCATCCATGATGGTTCAGGTTGTGGGCTCGGTTTTTAACCTGATGGAGACCTATTACCAGAGCTGGTCTAAAGTAGCAAACTCGGAAACAGTACCTGAATTCGGATTTAAATTCGAAGTGGCTACAGATCCGGTGAGAGTGAATTTGGAGAGGATGGTCGCAAATTTCAACCAGGGAGTTTCTGATTTAAACTCTGTCTGGGAGAAGTTTCTGTCGTATGAGGTTTTATCCGGGTTAAGAAAAATATCTAACTCTAATATCCTTGAATTCAGATTCCCCAAACCACTCTGGGTAAGGATAATTTACGAATTTGCTTTAGCCTATCATCAGAAGGTTATGTCCAGACATCACATCTTAAGCTCTTTAACTCCACTCTATCTTGGTCGCACTGCTTCTTTTGTAAATGAAAATGTGGACAGCTCCCCAGAACAGGTGGAAAGTGACGTGGAGGAGCTATGTTTAGAATTTGAAAAGCAAAAAATTTACCTTTTATCTAAATGGAAATAAAAAGGAGTGATTATGAGATCAGTAATATTATCCAGCCCCTTTACCATTTTCTGGGAGAGACTTAAGGATATAGGTCCCAAGATACTGGAGATCTTTTTGATTATACTTTTGGGATTCCTTTGCGCCTGGATTTTAAAGGTGGTGGCCAGAGTGATTTTAAAAATAATTAAATTCGATAACCTATGTGACCGTATAGGACTATCCACTGCTATGGTCAAGGCTAATGTGAAAAGAACCGCAACTGATATCCTTGGACTGATAGTCTACTGGCTGGTGATCTTCTGGGTACTGGTTTTGAGCTTGAGTATGCTGAATGTCCAGGTGATTGATGATCTGGCTTCCTCCTTTCTGCTTTACCTCCCACACTTCTTCATAGCGGTTCTGGTATTGATCTTCGGATACTTTTTCGCCGGCTTCGTGGGAAGAGCACTGCTGATTGCCCTGGTGAATGCCCAGGTAAAATCAGCCAAACCGATTTCCTTAACCGTTCACATATTGATTCTCATCCTCTTTTTGACCATGGGAATAGAACAGCTGGGCATTGCCAAAGGAGTGGTGGTGGTTACCTTCTCCATCCTCCTGGGTGGTGTGGTCTTAGCTTTAGCCATCGCCTTTGGCCTGGGCGGAAAGGATATGGCAAAAGATTACTTGGAGAAAAAAACAAAAGCTTCGTCTGAGCCCAGAAAAAAGCCGGATGAGTTCTCCCACATTTAAAAGGGATGTGTAAAAATTTACTGATATTTACGGATTTAGATGGGACTCTCCTCGATTACCATACCTACTCCTTTGAGCCAGCCCTTCTCGCCTTAAAGCAGATAAAAAAAAGAGGAATCCCCCTTATAATCTGCACCAGCAAAACCAGGGCGGAGATCGAGGTTTACCAGGAGAAGTTAAAGAACTCTTATCCTTTTATCTCGGAGAATGGCGGTGCTATCTTCATATCTGAAGATTATTTTAGAAGTATCTCCTCAGATTTGGTAAAAAAGAAAAGAAGTGGATATTTGGTTAGGGAATTGGGAACGTCTTATGAGATTTTGAGAAATAAACTTTTTGAGATAACACATAAGTTCGGTCATAAGGTCAGGGGTTTCGGAGATATGAGTGTCAAAGAGATACGGGAAAAATATGGATTGAATTCAAAAGAAGCTTCTTTAGCCAAAAAAAGAGAGTATGACGAGCCTTTTTATTTCATCACCTCACCGGACAAAAAAACCTTGAATAGAATTGAGAAGGAATTTTCCAAGTATAAACTGAATATGTTCAAGGGTGGAAGGCTTTTTCATCTAACCGGCAAAAACGATAAGGGCAAAGCGGTAAGGATACTTAAGAAGATGTACGAAAAAGAGTGGAAAAAGAAGGCAATCTCCATCGGCTTGGGAGATAGTTTTAATGATCTGCCTATGCTTTTGGCAGTTGATATCCCGGTTCTGGTTAAATTGCATTCCGGGAAATATGAGGAAAGGGTCTTAAAAAAGCTTAAAAAACCTTTTTTGGCAAAAGGAATTGGTTCCGATGGATGGAATCAGGCTGTATTGCAATTACTGGAATGGATCGAGGATGAAAAATAAAACAATAGAAAAGATTGGTTTTTGGATTTTATTGCTTTTGATGATTTTCTCCTTATGCTCCTGTGGGAAAAAACCAAAAATGGAAATGACTGTTTTAATCCGCATGATGGATATTCAGGATTTATGGTTCAGGGAAAAGATGAAGGAATTTGAAAAGGAAAACGGTGTCAAGCTGAACGTAGTCACCTTTGATAAAGTCGAGGATGTTAAGAAGATGATTGAGCTGGAGCTGAAATCCGGTAGGAAAAAGATAGGTTTGGTGAAAACAGCTTATGAGATGGTCTATCCGTTAGTCGAGAATGAGCTTATGATTTCTTTAAGCCAGCTTGCCGATTCTGCACAATTGGAAAAGGACCTCTCCGAATATCTTCCCCTGGCTTCAGATATAGTAACTATAAAGGGAGAAGTTTTCTACATTCCCCGAAAACTTGAGACCTATCTTTTATTCTACTTGAAATCGAAAGTAACCGATGCTTTAGAAAACTGGGAGAAAGATAAATCTAAAATCGATGAGCTGTTGAGAAAGGCAAATGGTTATGGACTGCCTGAAGGGTATCTTCTGGAAAAAGACCCTGATCAGTGGGATTTTTATGATCTTTTGGTCTTATCCTATTATTGGGCAAACCATCCCTATCAGGGATTAAAGCTCCCGCGAATGGCTCACCGGGGTAAAGAGTATGCCGGAACAGCCAATGAGCTTTATACCAGAATTTTCGAGTCAGGAGGAGATCAAAAGGATATTTTGGAGATGTCAACCGAGCCGGTGGTGGATATGTTTCAATGGGAAGGTTTTTTTGTAAAGAATAACCTGTATAACCCGGGGATGTGGGAGCAGAGCTGGTCCGGAGGAGGAATCTGGAAAGCCATCTCTGAAGGACAGGTATTCTTGGCTTTTATGCATCAGATAGACCTGTTTTTTATCCACGGTGGTTCAGACCCAACTATGACCGGCTATCTGAAAGAACCGGAGGACTTAGGTATTGCTATATTGCCAAGGGGTGCATCCTTAGAGCTTAATAGTGATGGAACTCCAAAAAGGAAAGGAGCACATAAATCGAACCTGTATGGCTGGTGGTGGGGAATTCCAAAGACTTCACCCTCTCCTGAACTTTCCTACAAATTAGCTCGTTTTATCACCAATAGAGAAAACCAGATAGAGGAATGTTCGCGTTTCGGAATGTTCCCTGTAAGAAAAGATGTTCTGGAAGAGATCTCAGAAGTTTCCTCAGAAGACTGGAAAAGACATATATTCGAGGTGTCCCAGAAACAGTTTGAAAGCGGAACTGAGCCCACTCCTTCAATCTCCTCCTTACCCCTCTTGAACCAGAACTATCTGGATGCCTGGTATAAGATAGCAGTTGAAAAGAAGATCGCAGATAAAGAAAAGATAAAATCTATACTTGAGGAATATGCCGGAGAAAACAAAAAGATACTCAATCTGGGAGAAGCTGAAAGATAATCTTTTCATTTTAGGAATTACCGTCCCTTGTTTTCTTTACCTTTTTGCTTTCCTGATAATTGTTCTTTTCTACTTATTGAAATTTTCCTTTTCTGAGGGTTTGCCTATTATATCGATCTTGTCGGAAGCTGAATTCCGCAATGCTCTTTTAAGGACCTTCTGGTTTATGCTGATTGGCACGCCTTTACAGCTTGCTGTGGGAATAATACTGGCATTGTTGGTCTATGAAAGCTTTAAAGGAGTGAGCTTGACCAGAAGTTTGTTTTTAATCCCCATAGCCATCCCTGCACTGGTTACTGCGGTGATTATCAACCTTTTGTTTTCCTATCCTTTTGGTCATATGAATGATCTTCTTTCAGGAAAATACACTTTCTTTCCTAAAATCTTAGAACTTCCTTTGAATTTCAGCGGAACAGAGTTTTTCTCCATAGGATTGGCTATGCTGGGTAAAGTTTGGAGGGATATGCCAATCTCCATGCTTATCATCTTAGCCGGTCTTCAGACCATAGAGAAGGAAGGGTATGAAGCCGCACAGATTATGGGAGCGAATTTCTACCAGAGATTTAAATACATCACCTTGCCATTATTGACTCCAGCCATCTCGACTGTTTTGATTTTGAGGTCAATAGAGAACTGGAAGGAATTCATTTTCCCTTTTGTCCTTGCACCGGCTTATCCCCTTTTAGGAGTGTTAATCGACAGACTGTACCATGTTCAGCAGAATCCCTATATGGCAGGCGCCTGTGCACTATGGCTGGTTCTATTCATTGGAGCAACGACCTTTCTTTTTACCTTTTTAACCAAAACCGTAAGGGCATATCTGGTCAAGGTATGAGAAGGAGATAAATTTTGGTTAAGACGATACTAATTGCAATAGTGATTTTCCTGATTATTTTCCCCGTCTTTATTCTCTTTAAATATTCGATATCAGACAGGGATAGCATTGTAACCGGAGGGAAATATCCTGAGCCTTTCTGGCCCTTTAATCCCAATCTCAAGATGTTCCAGTCACTTCTGGTGAGAAATGATTTCCTGCAATCCGGAATGGTGAGTTTGGAGGTTGGTTTTTTAACTGTGATTTTCTGCCTGATCCTCGGAGTGCCCACAGCCTATGCCTTAACCCGCTATAGAATCCCGGGAACAGGCGTTTTGCTTTTCTTTCTTTTGTCCATTCGACTTTTTCCTGATATATCTGCGGTGATACCGGTGGCAGAACAGTTTTTCAAAAGACCGTTGTCCTACTTACCTCCGGTTGTGCTGGTGTCTTTAGCCCATACACTCTTAGCCCTGCCTTATGCTATCTATATTGCCAAAGGTGTTTTTGAGTCCATACCCAAGGACCTGGAGGAACAGTCTCAGGTACTGGGTGCCTCAAAAGCCTATTCTTTTTTGAGAATTTTAACCCCCTTAGCTTTACCGGGATTGGGAGCAGCTGCCATCTATACTTTTCTTTTATCCTGGAACGAATTTGTCTTTGCCTATTTTATTCTATTTCAGGGAACTGATACCACCTTGCCGGTTTATCTGCTGAGGATTTTAACCTGGTCTCCTCAGAAGAACTTCATAGCTGCGATATCTCTTTTGATGTGTATCCCGGTTATAATATTCACTTTTGCGGTTCAAAGATATATGAGAACAGGGTTAACCGCGGGAGCAGTAAAATAAGAAGGTAGTTTATCTTTATTACAGGAAAATCTGTGGCAGAGGTAAGATTAGAAAATCTATGCAAGTTCTTCGGAGAGGTAAAGGCAGTAGATAATATTGACTTAACTGTAAAGGATGGAGAATTTTTGACTCTGGTTGGACCATCCGGCTGCGGAAAATCAACCACTTTAAGATTAATTGCCGGGTTGGAAAAGGTAACCAAAGGTGGGATTTTCATTGACGAGAGATTAATCAACGACCTCCCTCCTCATAAAAGGAATATCTCTATGGTCTTTCAAAGCTATGCTTTGTTTCCCCATATGACAGTTGAGGCAAATATCGGATTTGGGCTGAAAATCAAGAAGCTGGATAAGGATAATAAAAAGAGTAAAGTTGGCTGGGCATTAAATCTTTTAAGATTAGAGGGCTTGGAGAAAAGACTCCCCCGTGAGCTTTCCGGCGGTCAAAGGCAAAGAGTTGCCTTAGGAAGGGCTTTGGTTTTGGAGCCTGATGTCCTGCTTTTGGATGAGCCTCTGTCAAATCTGGATGCAAAATTAAGGCTGAGGATGAGAACTGAGCTTAAAAGGCTGCATAAGAAGGTGAAAACGACTATAATCTACGTTACCCACGATCAGGCAGAGGCTATGACTTTATCTGACAGGTTAGCGGTGATGAAGGATGGAAGGATATTACAGGCAGGCACACCCTCTGAGGTATATGAAAAGCCGCAGGACCTCTTTACTGCTGGGTTCATCGGCTCTCCCACTATGAATTTCCTTTCAGGTGAGATCATCCCATTTGTTAAAGACGAAAACATCCTAGTCGGAATCAGACCTGAGGATTTGAAATTCTCTTCTGCAGAAGTGCCGGATGCAGTAAAAGGAAAATCAAGTATAACCGAATCTTTAGGCTCAGACAATTATCTGTATGTTGAGGTTTCTGATGCTTTGGTCTCGATGAGACTAAAGCCTGAGGAAAAAATCGAAGAAGGCAAGAAAATCTGGCTGGTTTTCGATAAAAGAAAATTACACAGATTTGACAAAAGCACCGGCAGGAGGGTTTAAAAATTTTTGAGATCAACCTTTAATTAGCACCAAGCTCATCTATATCTTTATCTTTGCTCTAAAAATTCACGCTTCTAAAAAAATTCACTTCCATTTTTTTAAAAATTTTTTATCTTCACTCATTATGTCAGACGAAGCCAATGCCAGGAGGTTCAGCTGGCTATTGAAATCCATAGGCAAATTAAAGCTGTCTGAGCAGCAGGTTTTAATTATCCTTTCAGTGGTAGTGGGCGTTGGTGGAGGATTCGGAGCTTTGCTTTTCAGGTGGCTGATTGGGTTTTTCCACACACTTTTTTTCGATTACGGGACTTTGCTCTTTTTTCAAATAACCACACATCCTGAAATACTTATACCTCTAATTCCCATGCTCGGAGGGCTACTGGTTGCTCCCATTACCTATCGTCTGGCTAAGGAGGCAAGGGGGCACGGTGTGCCTGAGGTGATGTTGGCAGTGGCTCTGAAAGGGGCAATCATAAGACCTTTCATCGCTCTGGCAAAATCGATTGCTTCCTCCATCTGTATCGGCTCAGGAGGATCTGCAGGAAGGGAAGGTCCGATAGTACAGATCGGTTCTGCTCTGGGGTCCACTATTGGTCAGATCTTCAAGATGTCAGAGGAAAGGATGAAAATACTGGTGGGCTGCGGAGCAGCGGCTGGAATTTCAGCAACCTTTAATGCACCAATAGCTGGAGTTCTTTTCGCTTTAGAGATCATCCTGGGTGATTTCAGCATTCATGCCTTCAGCCCGGTGATTCTATCTTCAGTCATAGCAACTGTTATCTCTCGTGCCTTCGTAGGAAATTACCCCGCATTTATCGTGCCCCGTTATGACCTGGTCAGCATCTGGGAGATGCCCATGTATGTAGGTCTGGGATTGTTAGCCGGGGTGTTTTCAGTTCTTTTCATGAAAGTATTATATAAAAGCGAGGATATTTTTGAAGCCTGGGGTATAAACAATTATCTGAAGCCTGCAATTGGTGGGTTAATCATAGGAGTAATTGGCATTTTTTATCCCCAGATCTTCGGGGTGGGATACGAGGCTATCACCTCAGCCCTGCATGAGGGTATGTTGATTTGGGTTTTATTTGTTCTCATATTTATGAAGATAATCGCCACCTCCCTGACCTTAGGCTCAGGCGGCTCCGGTGGAATTTTTGCTCCTTCTCTTTTCATCGGAGCGATGTTGGGGGGATTTTTCGGGAATCTGGTTCATCTTGCTTTCCCCCAGGTTACTGCAACTCCCGGGGCATACGCCTTAGTAGGAATGAGTGCAGTGGTAGCCGGGACGACTCATGCTCCGATCACTGCCATGCTCATACTCTTTGAGATGACCGGGGACTATCGCATAATTCTTCCCGTGATGCTCGCCAGTGTTCTGAGCACACTTCTGTCTCATTGGCTTTCGAGGGAATCGATTTACACTATGAAACTGGTCAGAAGAGGGATAAATCTAAGAGCAGGAAGAGATATAAGTATCCTGGGAACGGTCCTGGTAAGAGAAGTGATGAGCCTGAAATGGGAGCCGATTCCCAACTCCATGCCTCTGGGTAAGCTTTTACCCTTTGTGGAATCCAGCAACGACTCTTTTTTCCCGGTGGTGGATTACAAAGGTGACCTGGAGGGAACCATCTCTTTTCAGGATATAAGGAATTTGATAACCAAGAGGAGCCTGGATGACCTGGTTATCGTAAAAGACGTAGTCTCCTCCAATCC
>JAOUFL010000048.1 GCA_029858245.1 Candidatus Zixiibacteriota bacterium | reverse complement strand
CGTTCAGGATTTTCCATCTGGCTCCAGATCTACTTTATCCTTTATCTTCTTTGCGGGGACTCCAGCCACTACCGTGTATGGCTCTACATCTTTTGTCACTACTGCTCCACTACCCACCTGAGCATATTCTCCAATTATAACTCCGGGTAAAAAGATGGCACCCGTTCCAATCAAAACCTTTTTTTTCACAGTAATCGGAGCCACTATATGGGGATAGCGTGTGGTATCATGTAAAAGGAATATTACCCTCCAGCCTATTGCTACCCCGTCTTCTATGGTTAAAAGCTCAGGGAAGTTGTCGTCGATTAAGACCTCTCTACCAATAAAGACATTTTTCCCAATCCTGACTCCAAGGCTTGAGTACAACCTATTTCTTAGCTTATAACTGAAGACAAAGTTCCGGATAATCAAGTTTAAAACCTTCCTCCAGAGTTCCTTTATCCTGCTCAATCCCCTTTTTCTCTTATACTCCTCCAGATTAATCGGCTGATTCATAAGTTCAATTTCCTCCCTATGTTATGGCTTCAATTATCTTATTTAGATCCGCCTTTCTCAAAAGCTGATGGGTGGGTAGGGTTAAGAGTGTCCTCTCCACAAGGTGACTGTTAGAAAGGTCAGAATGGCCCAAGGCTAAATAGGGTTCTATCTTGCCTATTTTATCTAAGGAATTTGGATACATTTTCGAAGCGCCTAGGTTTTTTTCTTTTAGCACTTTATAAATACTTTCTCTATTTAGGGGTTCCCTAAATAGTATCGGCAGTCGCAGATATATAGAATACGCATCAGGCAATTCAGGGAGAAAGGATATTCCGCTTACACCCATCAGGGCAGAGGTCAAATAATGAGCATTCTCAATTCTTCTCTGGTTGATCTCCTCTAACCTCTGGAAAAGTAAACAGCCCAGGTTTGCCTGGTATGAGGAAAGAGAAGATATATCAAAATCCGGGTAGAATCTTGACTCACCTATCTCCAGCGAAGGGATCTTCTCGGGTATCCAGTAAAGATTTGGATTGAGGAAGATTTTATAAAAGAGCATTTTGAAAAAATATTCAAAACCTCTTTTCTCTTGCATATGCGATAACTCCTCTTTAAGTAATGCAGATATTTCCTCGTCCCGTGAGAGAATTATCCCACCGTTCAGGGTGGTGATATTTTTTCCTCGACCCAGGCTAAAAAAACTCACATCTCCCAGAGTGCCTAAATGTCTATCCCTGAATTTCGCCCCCATACCCTGGGCAACATCCTCGATTATGAAAACCTTCTGTTCTCCGCATATATCTATTATCCCTGAGATATCGTGAGATATGCCAAAATGGTGAACGGGCAGAACTGCCAGCGTGTTCTTATTAATCAAAGGAAGAATTTTTTTCTGTTCAAGATTTAAGGTATCCAGGGAGATATCACACAATCTTATCTTAAGCCCTGCTCTGGCTACTGCAGAAGGTACAGAAAAACAGGTATAAGCCGGGATGATAACCTCATTTCCCTCTCTTAGTTTTTTTAAGGCGTTAAGTATCAGGGTCAAGGCTGCCCTTCCCGAGGAGATAAGGAAACAGTCTTTAACCCTGAAATAATCGCAGAGTTTTTGTTTAAACTCTCCTATAGACTGGTTGCTGGAGAAAAGGCTCGAGAGGATTTCCCCAAATCCTATATAAGTACCTGCAGGTGGAATGGCTCTAAGCATTTGATCAAGGGAGTTTTCTTACGATTTTAGGTCCCAAAAAATTCGCCCAGGCTAAAGGCAATTTTTTCCAGAGCTTAATACTCAGGCTGAATTTAGAGCTTTCCGGATTGAGATCCGGGAGTTTTTTTATCTTGTTCAGGTAATATTGCCAGTATAACTGGGTAGGTTTTTCAACCCATTGTTTTTTAAAGTTAAAGGTCCCTGACTCCCAACTCGACCTCCCCAGGTCAAATATCTTAAGCTTCTTTATACAGCCACGTTTTATTATCTCCCAGTATAAGATGTTATTCGGGCAGTATCTCAGAAATGAGCTTAAGGAGGAGGCCGAGGGAACGGTCATCATATCCTTGAAATAAAGTATCAAGGCACCGCCTATGGTCTTATCCTTCATTTTTACTAAAGCTATCTCACTTTTTTCGGGGAAATAGGCTAAGATGTTTTTAAAAAGCTCCTTTGTCCAGACTGGTGTTCCCAAATCTCGCATATTGGTAGAGAAAACAGAATAGAACATGTCTATGTTTTCTTCTCCGCCGAAGGAAACCTCAAGTCCTGATTTCTGAGCTTTTCTGATCTGATTTCGAGCTTTGGAATCTATACCCTGCCAGGCTTTTTCCGGGTCAGGATAAAGCTCTAATTTAAAAGTTATTTTATTCGTTTTCGTAACCAACCTTACATCTTCCTGGATTACGCTTCTTAACTCCAAGAACTTGCATTTTTTCTGTTTAGCTATCTGGATAGCTTCCTCGATAAGTTTTTGCTGGATCTCAACTGAGCCTGCACATACTCCCCCATAATCCAGCCAGGGTAAGGAGACCAGGAATTTTCCGAACAGAATGCTGGAATAATAAAAAAGAGGTAAAATACCTGTTATCTGGTCATTTTCAGAGCTCAACAAATAAAGCGGTTTTTGTCTGAAGCTTTTTTCAAGAATATCTTTCCACTCTATCTGATGAGCAAAGGTGGCATAGCAATTTTTCACCACATAGTCATTCCAAAGGTTTCTATATTTCTCACTATATTCTGTTATGCTCATAAACTATCTCCTCAGCCAATTTAAGAATTCCCTGAAAAAATTTCTCAGTGGTAAGTTCCCGAGCTTTCTTCTTAGCTTCCTGACCCATCCTTTCTGATTTCTCTGGATTTTCCAGAAGTGATAATATGGCTTCCCTTAAAGCAGCAGGTCTCCCCGGGTTGACTAAAATTCCCGTTGTCCCATTCTCTATATAATCCTTAGCTCCTTCAGGGTCGGCTACGATCACCGGTTTTCCCCAGTACATGGCATTCAGAAAAGTCTGCTGACCTCCTGAATGAAGAAATCCCTTGCTCATAGGTAAAACCAACAACCTTGAACCTGCCAGGAGCTGGTAAAATTGAGGATCAGTAGCGCTAATTATCTCAACGTTTTCAGGAAGTTTAATTCCCCTTAAAAGAGACCGGTTGTTGGTAGCGATTATTGTTCTCACTCCCAAATCCATTACCGCCTCAATCAAAGTTTTGAAATCTCTGTCGCGGTTTCCACCACTGAAAATATAATCGCCTTTTCTCACAGGACAATCATAAACTTCGCAGGTGGTATGATAGGGGAAGAATTTAAAATTCTCAACCGGTATATCAAATTCAACAGAATAATCTTTAATTTCCCTTTTAGCCCATACTAAGAAAAATCGAACAGATTTGCACATCAGTTTTAACTGAACTCTTTTCAAATACCTTCTCAAAGGGTTTTTTGCCCTGTAAAAGAGGGAACCGATCATAAGGGAAGGGGTTTTTCTGAGAGGAAGAATGGCTTGCAGAAGAGAGAAAAAGATACCTGGTTTTTCTCCGGAGATCACCACCAGATCATAATCATTCTTTTTGTAATAAAGCTGGAGAGCCGCGATAAACGAGTTTATGAAACCTGGTTTTGTCTGAAGCAGAGTTACACTCTCCTTCCAGGTCGGGCTTGCCTGGGTCTTAATGTAAGTCAGTATCCTTAGTTTTCTTTCCATGCTATATCCCTTTTTCCTGTCCCAGGACCTTAACTACGATAGCTATACTCAGAAGTAAATAAAGATGGGGGTAATGCCCAACAGATAAAAAGAAGCTTCCCACTGCATAGGCTAAAAGAGCCCCAACTAAACCCTGGGAGATCGTCTTCAGGTAATTTTCCTCCTGGATGGATTTTGTTAAACGGTTAGCCTGTCTGTAGATATAGAACATCAACCCCAGATAGGTTAATATCCCGAAAAATCCTAACTCTGCACCATTCTGAACATAGGCATTATGAGCAGAAAACCAGGCCCCCTCTTTTCCTCCATATTTTACTCCAAAGGCAGTCTCATAAGCTCCCACTCCCACACCCCATAATGGTCGTTCTGCAAACATCCTTAGTCCAGCTTTCCAGGCATCGATCCTGCCCATAGCTGATTCATCCTGTTCATAGGAGGTTATGGTCATCTGTCTTTGCCAGTATTCCTGAGGGGCAAATAAAAATATCAAGAGGAAAATAAGAAAAATTGAGAAAAATCCTAAAAGTTTTCTTTTACTTTTGAGTACGAAATAGAACATAAGGAAAACCAGGGTGATAAAGCCTCCGCGTGAGGAGGTGGAAACAATTCCCAGGGTAAGAAGCGAAGAGAAAAACAGATAGATTAATTTAGGAACTTTTTTTCTCTCGAATAAGAAGAGATAAAAAGAAAAAGGCAGAGCGATACTTAAGGCTAAGGCAAAATCGTTGGCATCGCCCAGGAAACCACCCGTTCCTCCAACTCGAGTCAATACTGCAGCTTGTCCCAAGAGTAGAAAATCTTTAATCGCAGTGAAGGCTAAGAAGCAGTTAACTACGAGGAAGATCCGGAAAAAAGTCTTTAACCTGCTCATGGAATCTACGAGATGGATGAAAAGGATTGTGAATATTAGGATCTTTAACATCTCCACGAAAACATTGAAAGATCTGGAGGGCCAGAAACTAAAAGGTATGGACAAAGCCATGATCAGGTAAAAAAGATATAAAAGCAGAAGCCCATTTTCCTGGATATGAAGCTTTGATTTAGTAATTGCAGAACGGATAGTCCAAACTATTATCAAGGTGATGGTCAAAAGACGGGTTAGGTGCAAATCAGCCAGGGCAGAGACTGTCTCCTCAAATCGCATGTAAGATAGTATTATATAAACCAATATCCCCAAGTAAGGATAGAAGAAAAAGGTTAGACCGAGTAACACCGCTATGACCAATGCAGGGACAATCTCGGGCCGGGGTAAGATTAAAAGGAGAATCCCACAGACGACTGCAAACAGGATCAAAAGAAAATACCAGAGCTTTGTTGAGGTGATGAACCAGGAAACACCAGCACTTGTTTTAATCATAGATTTACTTCGGGGCTGTTCCATATTCACAAGATAGTAATTTTTTAATCTGACAAAACATAATTTTTTAATTCACTTAAAAGCAGAATAATTTCGAGGGTTTAATACATAAACCTATGAGGTGGAACAAAAAAAGATTAAAACCAAATAACTAATCTATAAACCCGTGTTTTGTTTTTCTCTTTTGTGGTTATAATTAACTAAAATAAGGTATAATATTTTTATCGGATTACGGCAAACTTTCCAGAGGTGCTTCCAGAGGAGAACTCTACCAGATAATAATAAACTCCAGAAGCCAGATCCTTCCCCTCGCTGTTTTTTACATCCCAGATAACATCAGTTGAAGTATTGCCGGATAGCTCCTGGACCAACTCCCCGGATAAAGTCGTGATGAATATCTTCGAGGATAAGGGGATGTTTCTGAAGGTAATATAACTATCACCTTCTGAGGGTTTAAAGGGATTGGGAAAAACATGCGGTGTAAAAAAGTTGGTCTCGGAGAGAGGATCTTCCACCCCCGTAGAAACCCGGAAGAGATAAACCGAAGAAAACTGGCTGGTATCACTGGGAAAAGTGTTGGTATAAGCTCTGCTTCTCCAGTAGTAGAGTCCGGAGCTCAGTGCGGTGGGGACAGTCCATTTGGTGATGCTGTTGTCCTCATAATTTAACTGAAAGGGGGTGGATTCTTTTTTAGCCTGGGAGTTGAACTGCTCGGTGTTGTCTAAATGGAAATAGTAAAGCAGAGGTCTGCCTTCCGGGTCCTGGGTATTTTGTATGATCAGGGTTGGCTGGGTAGTATCCACTATAGCACCGTTTTGAGGAGACAGAGGTTGTGGGGGCAATAGCATGGATTGAGCCGCGCTGGTATTGAGCAAGATTATTCCCTCGGCATTTTTAATATATACCTGATTAACCGAATCAGATGATGAATTTCTGCCTTCTGAATCCAATCTGTAAAAATACCCGCCTAAACTCACCAGAACACTATCGGTATAGTTAGAGCTGGTTCCCGGCCTAGGCTTGAATAGGACAACTCCCTGAGAAAAATCTCTTCTCCAGATAGAACCAGAGTATATGGTGAAAGCAGGGGCTAAAGGGGCACCTATATCAATCCCCATCAAACCACACCACCATTTGATAGAATCAGCTAACCTGACACCATAATTGGGGCTGGTATCGAAAAGATAATAGCTTCTGTCATCATAGGTTATATAATAACTGGCTAATGAGAATATCTTATCCCTGTCGTCTAAACCGATTAGTTCACCATCACCGCACATATTCAAAAAAGTATATTTTTCCATAGCCTGATGTCGTTCTATGGTTTCTTTGTGCAGGTTGAACTTACCTATTGGCTGGTCCACACCGGTCCATCTCTCATACCATACACCGTCACAACGCTTCAACAGGGTGTCAAACTGTTCATCAGAATAGTTTCCTACATTTCCCACCAGATAGGTCTGTCCTGAAACATACAGAGTAAGGCTATCCTTTATTTCCGCTAAACTATTTTTAAAGTGGGTATGGAAATTAGTTTGTAACTCGGTTTCAAGCATAGTACCCCCAAAGTGAGGTATACTTGAATAGGATGCCCTTCCCATCTTGCTTCCCGGAAGGTCGAACCAGATGTTATCATGAAAAATAGCCAGCGGTCCCGTATATGCTGGTCTTCTTTGTCTTAAGATATCTGCGCAATCGTGTGCTCCCCAGTGCCTTATCTCAGGATGGGTTATATTTGTAGCTATCTGGGTGGTAAAATATACCATTATATGAGCTAAACTTTCCGTCTGTGCCACAGCATTATGATTGGGGGCGTTTATATCATCTACCAGGTAATAAACATAATTATGTGAGGGTATAGTTCCCGATATAAATAGTGTGTCCGCGCTATTTCTGGATACAATGAAGGAAACTGTATCCCCCTCATCCCACCATCCCAGTCTGAGATAATCACCCTGCCATTGATTAACAGACCAGTTTCTACCCGGATGTCGAACCCAGTTGCTTCCAACTGTGAATTCGTTCTGAGAGGCATAATCTGAAGGATAATCCCTGACCCTATCTGAGTTGGAATCGTTACTCCAGTTCCAGCCTGGTCTGAAATAGGTTTTACCCTCAAAAGTCTGAGCAGTATTGTTGTTCCAATGAGCTAAAGCTTCCTCGAAATTATACCCTCTGGATTCAAACCAGGTTTTCAAGTTGTTATAATCTGTACCCATATCAACGATATGATGAATGTTCCAGTAGGCACCTACTGGCTGATTTCTGGTATAATGAGGAAAATACCAGTCTTTTCCACTGGTCTGCCAGTCTATATGAGTATTCATAAATTGAAACCATGATGTGGAGGTATCACTGTTTCCAGGGGTGCTGTGTCCAAAGGTGTTAAGGGAGGGATGGGTCGGACCTTTAGACCAGGAAGTGGTTATGAATAAAATCACATACAACAGAGCACTCGATAGAATAAATATTTTTTTTCTCATAAATTTCCTCCTTATCTGAAAAATTATACGCAATGATTATGCCAATTCTAAGTTCGTAAACGATAACAGGTTATTTTTAAAAATCTTTTAGATAATGCATTTTTTTTGAACAGAATTTGCCTGGCTTAACAATTTTCCTCTTGAACTTGTTGTAATGAAACAAGTTAAAAAATCTACTCAAAAACAAAACAGTTAAAAAGAATTCCTGATAAAAACACCTTTTACTAAAAGTTTTACACAATCCCAAATTTTCTCCATAAAGCTCTGAATATCTTTATCGCAAAATCAGGCAAATATTTTTTGGCATACTTTTTAGTTTTATCCAGATAAAGAATAGCATTTCTGTAGAAGTCTGCTTTTAAATTTTCATTCCATACCCGGAGTTGTAAATTCATTCTGTTTTTATCGGTCCATTTATATTTATAAGGAGCATCTCCTCTTAAAAAATCAAATTCCTTAATCCCGTTCAGGATGGCAGATTTAATGGTCAAGGAAAGGGCAACAGTTCCTGGACTGAAATTATCCCAGGCAGAATCGATACCTGACTGGTAGGAGTAGATTCTGTTTGAATATAAGAAGTTGTAATAAATGGCAATGAACCTCTTATCAGCCGAGAGCTCAAATATCAACAGCCAGCCCTTGTCGAAGAAAAGCTGGGCTATCTTTCTGTGAAATCCTGTAAACCTGTCTCTCTGAAAAACCCCTTCTTCACCTATGGTGCTCCATCTTTTTGTATGCAGGCAAAAAAGTTTTTCCATCGATGGTATCACCATATCCCTGTTCTTAACAATTGAAAAATTGATTTTTTTAGATTCGTCTAATAACCTCAGTTGGCGTCTTATGTCCTTCCTGGAGTTGGCTGATAGCTGTTTTAAAAAAGCTTCCCAGTTATCGGGCAGACTGGCATAAGGACAAATAGTCCAGGTGTTAACGGAAAAAAGGTAGGTATTTTCACTGGACCATATCTGAATGAAGTAGATAGCATTTGATTTTTCGCTCAGATCGGTTAAATCTAAAAGGTCCCACTCTTTGGGATTTTCTCTCAGGTACCTGAAGAAGATAGATAGTAATTCTTTTTCCATTCCTTTGCTTAAGATGAAATCGAGATGGTCTGAACACACCTCTTCAGTTCCTAAAAATTTTAATGTTTTCAATTTCAGAGGAGTGATCAGGGCTGAACACAAAGGGGCTATTCCCAGGAGATTTCCCTCCTGATCAGATATCAGAAGAATGAAAAGTTTATATCCGGGAGAGTAAAACTCCCACCAGGTGTAAAGCCACTCCCAGGTGAGGAATACATTGGGTTGTGAGCTTTGCTCCAATAGGTAGTTCCATTTATCCTTGAGTTCCTTGAATTCCTGCGATGTGGTGATTTTTCTTAAAATAAATTTATCATTCATTCTTTGAATTTATAGTTAACCCTTCTCCAGGACTTATTCGCTTAAAAAGGGTAAAACTCCAAAAAGTCTTCCTAATGAGATGGTAAAATCATCTAAACTTTGAGATTCTTCCAGACTAAATCGTTTTAAAGCTAATAGGTTTGTGTCTTTATGATTGTGTCCATAGAGATTAGAGCAGGCAGATTGGTATCCTGTTCTTCGCACAATTTTTTCGATCTCCGGGTTATAAAGACCGCTGGGATAAGACAGGTATTCTATTTTTTCCTTTAAATTCTCCTCCAGTTGCTGTTTTGAATAGGTCAGTTCTTTCTCCACCGTCTTTTCTTCTTCCAGTGTCAGAAGATAATGGTTATGAGTATGTGACCCGAATTCAATCCCCGCTTTTCTTAACTCCTTGATCTCCCCCCAGGAGAGTGTTTCTCTTTCTTTTATTTTATCATGTCTTAAAAGATTTTTAAGCAGGTTTAAAAGTTTATCCCTTTTTTCTCCTTTAAGTTTTTTAAACTCTCCGGTTAACTTATCCAGGAACAACTTCTTGTTATGAATACTTTTAAGATACCTCAAATCCAGTTCATATTCCAGATCATTGCAGTTGCCAAGAGCTAATTTTATTTCCTCGAGATGATTAGATTGAACAATGTCATTAAGAATGTCCCACCAGAAGAAACCACCCGCTTCAATGATGCCGGTTGATACAAAAACCATTGCTGGAAGGTTGTATTTTTCCAAAACGGGGAAGGCATGTATATAAACATCCCTATATCCGTCATCAAAACTTATCACTACCGGGAATCTGGGCCAATCGTTTTCGTTCTTTAAAAGGTTAACTGCCCTGGAGAAAGAGATAACAGAGAAATTTCGATTTAGATATTTTATCTGTTTTTCGAATTTCTGCACAGATACTCCGAGGTCAAAATCACTCAGGTTATCTCTGGTTTTCTTTTCGCTTATCCTGTGATAGTTGAGTATAACCAAACGATTCCTGGGAGCGAAAAGATAAAAAAAGCGAATCAAGCTCAATTTAACCAGGAGGAATTTGATGAATTTTTTTAAAAATATTTTTAGCATAAACTCATTATCTTCAGCTTAGACACTTTTCAAAGACGGAGCTGAGTTTTTGGGTTAAATTTTTTCTTTCGAATTCCTGGATGAAAAGTTTATTCTGCTCAACTCTCAATTCATCCTTTAAATAAAGCCTATACAGCTCTTTCAATTTATCCTTAATCTCCTGCGGTTCTGTCAGGGAAAATACCCAACCAGAATTCGACTGACTGATTATCTTTTCACTTTCCCCGTCTTTTTGGGTAAAAGATAAAATCGGTTTTCCACTAGCGAGATATTCAAAGAGCTTTCCTGCCACCACACCTTTCCAGAAATCTCCGCCTGAACCTGTTAAATGAAGGAGAAGGTGACTTTTAAGTAAAAAATTAACGGAGGAGATATGGTCAACATACCCCCAGTACTTTATCTCCCCTGAAAGGTTGTTCCGGCTAATCCATTCCCTGTATTCTTGCTCCAGGTAACCCACCACGTCAAATTGGATTTTTCCTCTTAAAGCAGGATTCTCACAGAAAAAATCTTTTAAGATCTCCAAAAGAGGAAGAGCTGTACCCGGATAGAAATAACCTGAATGGCATATATGGAATTTATCATCCTGCCATCTGTCCTTTGCCTGTTTGGCTCTATTTAAATCTTCGGCATCAAACCCGTTATAAATAGTCTCAATCCCCTTAGCCTCGGGATAATTTCTTTGATAAATTTCTTTTTTAAATTCGGTATTGGCTATGACATAGGAAGCTTTGGAAAATACCTTTCGGGATAAATATTTTTCAAATTTCAGGCGGAGTCTGGAAAATTTACTTATCTTATATACGTCCTCGAGCCAATCATCCCGGAAATCAGCTACCCAGGGCTTGCGGGTTAGCTTGCTTAAGAGCAGACCGAGCAACTGAGAGGAATGAGGAGGTGAAGTTACATAGATCAGGTCAATTTTCCGGGAATTAATCAAAGAGAGTCCTTCTAATAGAGCAAAGGGAATCCATCCCACCTTATGATCAGGGATTCTCAACCAGGAGGTGAGGAATAAATATATTTTTTTAAAAAAGCTCTTCAGTCGGGGGTTGATAGGGTTGGCATTACCGGAAGATTTAAGCTGAACCTCCTTTTTATTATTAGAGGATTTGATACGGGATTTAAAAAAACTTAAGAATTTTCTTTCCCATCTGGTTATCTCAAAAGAGAAAACTCGGATGGTCTTTATATCAGGAGGAAGTTCACTCAGAAGCGAGTGATCCCATATAGGTGAATCCGGGTTAGAAACGCTGAGAATTACAGGCTCCCATTCGAAAAGAGGTAGATATTTTGCGAATTTAAGAGTCCTTTGAACTCCGCCACCTCCCAGAGGTGGGAAATTATAACTGATTATTAAAACCCTTTTTTTCATAGGCAAAGAAATTAATTGACCTTCTTAAGCTTAAGTTTCTCTAATAGAGAAGGCATAAAATTTTTGGCTCTTCTTAACTCATTGGAAGTAAAAAAACCTGATACCCATAAGAGCAATGGGAACAAGGGAAGTATCGATAGTTTATATAGGAGTTCTCCTTTCCAGGAACTTATCTGTATTTGATTTAACACAAAAAATAACAAAATCGTAACTATGATAATCTTCAAAATCCTTACCCCTTCGTAAGGTATAGGGTAAATTCGAAGGTTTATCAGATAAGCTAAAAGATCCATTAAAAGATAAGAAGAAAATGAAGCCACAGCTGCACCCAGCATACCGTATGGAGGAATGAGTAGATAATTCATCAAGAGGTTGAATATAGCAGAAATTCCTATGATCAAGGGGTTATATTTTGTTTTTTTCTGGATAAAT
>JAOUFL010000046.1 GCA_029858245.1 Candidatus Zixiibacteriota bacterium | reverse complement strand
AACGTAAATATAATTAAGCATAAATTTTAACCCCAAATGGAGGGACATCATGTCTTCTAGCATCAAAAGTCAGCAATTGTTCACAAATGTTCATCCTGAAAATCTTTCTGGTAAGATAATACAATTCCCCTTAACCAGGATAATCATAATGGTTCTTTTCTTTATGCCAATAAGCGTAATCAATAATCTCCTTTATGAATATGTTTTGGAGCCTTCACTATCGGGAATATATTTTTCAGTAGTTCACTATGCTGCGACTGTTATTTCGTTTATTGTATTCTTAATAGCTTACCGATTGTACACCAGATACATCGAAAGACGAAAAGCCTATGAGATATCTGGAAAAGGGAGTTTAGTTGAATTTGGCATAGGCTCTCTGATCTCCCTGGGCATGGTGCTCCTTATGGTCGGTATGTTTGTTATCTTGGGATATTACAAGGCAGCAGGTTTTAATTCCTGGAAAATAATAATAGACAGTATCTTTCTTTTTGGGATGGGTGCCTTTATTCAGGAACTTTTTTTCCGTTCAATCGTCTTCAGGCTAACCGAGGAATTCCTGGGTAGCTGGATTGCCTTAGTCATTATCGCATTAATATTTGGCATAATGCATCTGGGAAACAAAAACGCCACTCTTTTTACCTCAGGAGCACTTATGTTTGAAGATGTACTCCTTACAGCTGCTTTTATCTTCACTCGTAGATTATGGCTTGTATGGGGTATTCATGCCAGCTGGAATTTTTTCCAGGCGGGAATCTTCGGAATGCCTAATTCGGGGATAACATTCAAAAGCTGGATAACCCCGGAGATTAAAGGACCTGCATGGCTGACCGGCGGGAGTTTCGGAATCGAAGCTTCTTATATAATAATTTTACTCACTTTTGCTATCGGTTTATTCATTCTGAAACTGTCAGTTAACAGAAAACAAATCGTATTACCTGTCTGGAAAAGAAAAACAGCGGAGTTACCTGAAACGGTGATTTAAAAATGGAGTGTATCCCGCTTTTGATGGTATGGGCATTGACATGTTTAATGCAATCCAAATTCACCACCAGACCTGTTTACCATTTTCCAGGTTGAAAATACGCTCTTCCTCTTTGTCCGAGTTTTTCTCAATCAGCCAGTATAGACCTCCATCTGGAACCTCATCCAAAATAAGAGGCTTCTTTTCAGCAATGGATTTTCCCAGAAGTTGCCAGCCGTCTCTCCAGTAGTAAAGCTCATATTCCTTTCCGGAAGTCAGATATGTCTTTGCAACCCCCTCTGCTGAAACTTCCTGTTTAAAAGGTTTGGTTGAGTAAAGCTGAACTGCTATGGTCTTTTGTTCATCAGGTTGAAATTCTTTTATAGTGCAGTCATTCCGCAGGACAAACGGCTCACTATAAGGTATGACTTCTCCATTTAAGTAAAGTGCCGGAAGGTAAGCGATATCCTTCCCCATATTAGTAAATGTTACCCTACCATCTGTTATCCTTCCCCAGTGAATTGGCACCCATTCCCCGGAATTGAAAACGCAAAGGTAGGCAATATCGACCGAATCCGGAATTTCCTTTTCGAATTCAATTTCTACATCGCATACCTCTATGTAATCTGTGGTGACATCAATATAACTTTTTCCGGATAGCCAGCCGGGAACTTCTTCCTGCTTCCTTGACTGAAAGATGAGATTTTCTTTCTGCTTGCCAAACATCTTGCGATAGACTTTGGCTAATTTATTGGCAAGCTTGTATTCACCCGGGTTGGCTTCAGCCCCCATAAAGGGGATGACTTCTCCATTGTTGGTTAGAATGGCATTCCAGGCATGGTTGTTCCCGGCATTTGCCCAGGCTGGTGTGTAATCGCTGGTAACTGCCAGACCATTAGCCCTCATCGCATAGATTGTCAGATTGGTCATATCCTCACACCTTCCTTTTTTATTCGCAAGCATCTCGGATAGACCCTGGTCAGTAGGGTGATTATAAAACCGCGGGTCAAAGGTAAACCAGGACTTGATATCATCGTTAATCAATTTCGCTGCCTCGATTGGATCTGACGGACCCGTCATCTGTCTTTCAATATCCTTATACTTTTTCCAGAAAAACTCCCGCCAGCTCTCCAATGGCTCATTGCTCCCCCGATAGGGAAGGATATATTCGCAAAACTGTTCGAATGAAAGGCCCTTTGCCCAGGGTTTTTCCCTCCAGGCTTTGAAAGCATACTCGATCTGGTTAATCAAAAAATCCGAGGCGATGGTATCGAGATCGTTAATCGTCTCCTTTTTTTTGAAATCAAGCGTTCCATATCGGGATTCCAGAGTATCCCATTCTGCTTTTAGAGCATCATAATCCGCATAGTCAAGGGCATTGAAATCAACTTCTTTTCCAGCAGTGTCATAGAGAGCATATTGAACATAGCTGTGCCCTTCCATATTGGAAATTAAAAAATATGCTGCTTCGAGTTTTAGCGAATCTCCCTCAGAAGAATAATGTGAAAGAACTTTCTCCAGCTCAACTCGATTATCACTAGCCTTTTCAAGTACATCGTTTACCTCCTGGGGATAGGTAGGTTTCTCTGTAGCAGTGATGTTGAGGTATGAGAAAAAAATCAAAAATAGAATAGAAAAAATTATATTTTCCCTTCGCATCTTTCCCTCTGTAACATCCATCCCACGCTGCTGGCTTGGATGCAGGTATTGACAAAGTCAATGCACTCCAAAAAAGCCTCAGGTCGTAGTGCGAGGCTTTAGCCTCGCTTGGGCGACCCTGAAAGGGTCGCACTACAAAATTATGCGTTAATTTTCACCAGCTCCAGCATCTCCTTAACCGCTCTTTCAAAACCTACTATAACTGCCCGTGCTACAATGGAATGTCCTATGGAGAACTCATCTATGTGTTTGATTTTGGCAATATCCACCACATTTTTGTAATTCAAACCGTGTCCTGCATTAATTCCCAAATTCAACCTGTAAGCCAGCTCCACCATACGCTCTATTTTCTCCAGTTCCTCGATCTTCTCACCTAAGTTTTTAGCTTCAGTATACTTAGTTGTATTGATCTCGATAAAATCGGTTTTAAGCTTAGCTGAGGCTTTTATCGAATCGATCTCCGGGTTGACGAAAAGGCTCACCAATATCCCGTTAATCTGAAGCTGGGGAATGATGCTGGATAAATTATCAAAATTATCCTGAATGTTCAGTCCCCCTTCTGTGGTCAGCTCCCCTTCTCTTTCAGGAACCAGTGTTACCTTATCCGGTTTTACCTCCAATGCTTTTTCCAGCATCTCACTTGTCGCTGCCATCTCCAGAGATAAGCTTGTTTTCACTACCTCCCTCAATATTCTCAAATCCCTGTCTTTTATATGACGCCGATCCTGTCTTAAATGAATGGTAATCCCATCCGCCCCGGCTAACTCTACCATAACCGCAACTGCAACAGGATCAGGTTCTATGGACTTTCTTGCCTCCCGCAGAGTTGCTACATGGTCAACATTAACGCTTAATTTGGGCATAAACTCTCCTTATTTAATAATCTTGAATAGAATTGTCCTCCCAGTAAGACATCCTCCAATATCCATCTTCAGATCTTTTGAACTTGAAAAGGGCAAATCCAGTTACATCCAGATACTCATAACCAAAATCTCCATCGATATCTATTAATACCAGATGGAAGATCACCTGCCTTAACTTTATCTCCTCAGCGGAGGTGGAGTCATATTCTGAGAGCAGGTGAAAGACCTCCCAGGCCTCAAAACGGATATCATCAAATGCTGCTAAAACACCCTTTGTTCTGTTAATATCATCCTCTCTATGAATCCTGTCCTCAATTAACTCTCCGGTAACCTCATCCTGGTCAATATAGAAGAACTCAAACTCCTTGTGCAGACAGTTCTCGTAAGTGACTATGTCCCTGTACTCATAAGAGTATTTAAAATTTTTTAAAACGCTGTCCGGGTCAGTCTGGGAAGCTATGGGAATCTCAGTACCAGGACCTATCACCGGGGGAGAGAAGGGATTCTCGCAAGCCAAAACCAGTAATAAGATTATCGTTAGTATATATAAGTCTTTTTTTAACATACCCTTTAATTCATCATAGAGTTTATTCCCTGAATCCCGCCTTGAAAAAAGCCCAGTCCTTCTCGCCGGATACCAGCGGCCGGTCCTGCCACAAATATATGCTCCAGTGTTCATATGAAGATTCTCTCAGATAAAAAGCAGAGATCCCCTTGATAGTCCCAACCAGAGGTTCCTCCTGGCTGAAATCATACAGGTAAAGCAGATAATTCCTGTAAAGGATTGCCGTTGTATCCCCCTTGATATCTGGCTGGTCTGGGTCTTTTTCCATAACCAGAACAAACCTCAATGAACCAGACATATACTGGTTAAAAATGGCAAAAGTGACATTTCTTTCAACTGCTAAATCCCAGTTCCAGAAAAGTTCCGGACGATTATCCGCTATGGCTTCTAAGGAATCCTCAGGTGCAGAGAAGCTAAAGGAATCAGAAAAGCACAAAAGGTAATTGTCGATTATCTTCTCTTCGTAAGTATTCCTGAGGTTAAGGTCCACGACCGTCTCCGGTGTTGTGGGGGGATACCAGGTTCCCCTTGGACCAGTGGGCTCGGGTGAATTTCTGGTTTTAAATGGGTTTTTGCAGCCGCAGAATATTATCGCTGTAATCAATATAATGAATGATATCTTCTTCATTTCTATCTTAAAACATCCTTCCTAAAGAGACGGTCACGTAGTTGGAAATTTCCTCTTCAAACCCCTTCTCCTTCTGGGTCCTTACAGTCCACAGAAGTCTCAGATAATTCCTGTCATCCGTTATGTAATCTAAAGAAAATGTAAGAAAATTTCTATAGAATTTGTAGCTGTAAACTTTTTTCTCCTTACCGGTTGGTAAATCCAGAAGAATTGAAAAGTCTTTTCTTAGCTCGTAATTATATGCGGAGGAGAAAATTATTTTGCCAAAAGGTTTGTATTTCAAACCAAGACCGAATCCATAAGTTTTTCTTTCCCAGCTGGGCCTTCTCACCCATTCATCCTTCCAGAGAAGCTGACCGTAATCCTCATAGCGGTAAAGATAGCTGAACTCCCCTTCCAGTCTTTCATAGGGAATATAATTTATACGGGTGAAAGTGGAAGCTCTCCTGAAGATTTTATTCTGATTGCTCTCTGTCTCTTTCTGAAAATCATAGGAGATGTAGTTTGCTTGAATCTGGTATTCCTGAAAAAGATTTAAACCGGGAGTCACTCTCCAGTATAAAGACGGGGAGAGCATATAGGACTCATTGTAATTGTTATTGGCTGATTTCTGGCTGGAGATATATATCTGGTGAAAATTTTTGAACCCGGTTTTAAGCTTCAGGTTAAAGGATGGGCTGAAGATATGCAGATATTCCAGGTGTAGTATCTTGGTCAGGATGTCCCGATCATTGAAAAATGAACCCGGAGAGGTAAAAAATGAAGTTACTCCAATTGAGGCTGTAATGAATAAGGAATCGGAATTGCTGAACTTCGAGGAAACCCTACCCCCTAACTCACTACCCTCCATCTCCTGGTTTCTTTCCTTTAAACCGTAATCCTCCTCACCGGATGTATATTTGTAGAATCCTTCTATATTGAACTTTCCGAAGAAATTTTTGTTTAAACTCAGAGTGTAATCCTGAGAAGTAAGAGAGTTATCCCTTAAGACCAGGGGATCAGAAAGGGTATCATCCTCTGTGCTGTAATGATAATTCTTCAGCTGAAAGTCGTATTCTATTTTAAATGTCAGGTTAAAAATTATCTCCTTCGAGGCATCCACCCTTAAAACCCTTTCTTTCCTTCTCTGGGTATAAGCCCGGGGGCTGGTTCCTGAAAAAAAGCTTTTCTTTGACCAGCTTTCGTTATATTCAATATTCAAGCTCTCTTTCTCGGCAATATATCTCTGCAAACGCAGTTTTAAATTCCTGTTCTGAGAAGGTATCCTTTCCAGTTTTTTAACATCCTGTCCCACGTCCAGAAAAACTACGATTTTTTCCCAGGCTACCGGACCAAGCCCCAGGGAAACTGAGTAATCAAACCCGCTCTCGTACCCTTTTTCATACTCAGATTCTCTGCTCAAAGAGCTGAAACCGATATTCTGTCTGAGCTTGAGATTACTTAACAAGTTCAACTCGGTGGTGAACAGATAATCCTGAGTTGTAACCTTTTTTTCCCCCAGCGAGTTTAATTTGTGATTCAGAAGCACCCCGGCCTTTAAACCTTCTTTAAGCAGATAATCGAATTTCAACCTGATATCTCCATCCTCCTGCCAGCGATCCCGCACAGACTGTTTGAGCAAAAACGAGTTCAAAGAGAAGAGAAATCCCCAGTAAAAGTTTGGATTTTTATTATAGGTATACTCCAGCTGGTTGTTCCAGTTGTAGGTCTGGTTGTTCAGGGAGAAATCCATATGCAGATAAGAAGCGTTAACCAGCTTACCTGTGCAAAAAAATATCATTAAAAAAATTATGCGGATTTTCTTCATCTTCTTATGATAATTTATTCAGCTCTTTTCTGAAATCAATCGGATTAATCTGGCTAATTCCTCTAAGCTTAAAGTTTCTGCTCTTCTGTTATTCTCTATCCCGGCTTTTTCCAGAAGATTTTTAACTTTCTCCTTATCCCAATCTATAGATTTACTCAAACTATTCAAAAGGTTTTTCCTTCTGGTGGAAAAAAGAGCTTTTATGAAATTGCTGAAAAAGGAGGGTTCAACTCTTTCCCTCGGTTCAGGTAGAAAGTCAAGCCTCAAAACTGCGGAATATACATGGGGTGGTGGATGAAAAGAATTGGGCTTCAGCATAAATAATATCTCCGGGTCAGAGTAAAGCTGTATCCCGATGGAAAGAGGAGACCAGTCTGGTGTGCCCGGATTTGCACAGATGCGTTTAGCTACCTCTTTTTGCATGGTAAGTATGGCAAAGTCTAAAAGCTCTCGATTCTGGATTAGATATTCCAAAATCGGAGTAGTAATTTTGTAAGGAATGTTCCCGATTACTTTTAAAGTCCCGCCTTTCACTGCAATCTTTTTCAAATTGAACTTTAAGATATCCTGATTGATTATTTCTAAATTACCTTCTTCCTTGAATTCCTCTTGCAGGAACCTGCAAAGATTTCTATCCAGCTCCACGCCGAAAACTTTTGCTTTTTTCTCCAGCAGGTATTTTGTCAGAACACCCTTTCCCGGTCCAATCTCCAAAACGTTCTGACCGGGTCTTAAATCCAGATAATCCACTATCCTTTTTGCAGCTTTTAGATTAGTTAAAAAATTCTGGCTGAACCATTTTTTGGGGAAAACTCTGGACTCTTTTTTTTGTGATAAGGAATAAGAACTCATTTAATATCAAGCTTAAAGAGTTTTTTTGCATTTTGGGTGAAGACCTCATCTATTTCCTGAAAAGAATGTAAGCCCGAAAGCCCAACAATCTTATCTACAACCAGCTTTACGAGTTTAGGCTCGTTTCTTTTACCCCTGAATGGCTCAGGGGTAAGGTAGGGACAATCAGTCTCCACTAAAATCGAGCTTAAGGGGATTTTCTTTATAAGCTCTGCCGACCTGGAGTTCTTATAAGTCAGAGTACCGTTGAAGGAAAGGTAATACTCCGATTTCAAGCCTTCCTTTGCCTCGCTTTCATTCCCGGAGAAACAGTGAAGCACCCCTTTCAAATCCCTGCCGTAACTGGAAAGAATTTCCAGAGCCTTTTTATAGGCATCTCTGATATGCACAACTATTGGGAGATTACAATTTTTAGCTAATTCCAACTGCTGCTTAAATGCTTTTATCTGCAAATCTCTGGGCGAGAGGTTGCGGTAAAAATCCAGCCCGATTTCACCGATTGCCACGACTCTGGGATGAGAGGTAAGTTTTTCTAATTCCTTGAGATTTTCTGGACTTAATTTGGAAGCATCGTGCGGATGAAACCCCACCGTAGCGAAAATATTTTTATACTTTTCAGCTAACCTGATTGATTTCTTAGAAGATTCCAGATCCACCCCGATATTGATTATCGCTTCTAAACCGGAGGAAAAAGCATCTTCTATTACTTTCTCCCTGTCCTTATCATACTGCGGAAAATCCAGATGAGCATGAGTATCGATCATAACATTTTCTTATAATTAAAGAATCATCCTTAGCCGTAATAATAAACCTACTAAAATTGAATGTCAATTCCTTTTAGCTGGATTAAAACACTCTTAAAGAAGTTTGAGGGTGTCACACCATGCGGGGCTGCGAGCCCCGGCTACGAGAGAAGGGACCTCGTTTTACTTTTGTAGGTCGGGTACCTCTGCCCAACTTTAAAAAAATGGAAGGCTAAAAGCCTTCCGCTACAGAATAACAATCTTAACCCAATCTCAATCTATCTTATTATTTTAACTTATCTTCGCCCCGGGGTTTATCTCTTTATCCGTGGTCAAGAGAACCAGATTCCCTCCCTCGGAGGCAGCCAGGAGCATACCGTTTGACTCTATCCCTCTTATCCGGGCTGGTTTAAGATTGGTCAAGAGGATAATCGTCTTCCCGCTCAAATCCTCCGGCTTATAGTGCTCCGCAATCCCGGCAACGATCTCCCTTTTCTCCTCACCAAATTCTACTTTGAGTTTCAGAAGCTTCTTTGCCCCTTCCACTCTTTCTGCCTCCAGAACCTTTGCCACCCTGAAATCCAACTTTGCGAACTCCTCTATGCTGATTTGATTCTCCATTTTTTTCTCCTTTGAGATTTCAACTGCTTTTTTCTCTTTCTCGGATAATCTGGGGAATAATGCTGTAATCTCGCCGATTTTAGTTCCGGGCTTAAGATAACCCCAGTCCTTTTCTTTTTCCAGAGAGGGAATAAGCTCTTTTTCTTTAAATCCCAGAGTCTCCCTCAGCTTCGAGGCTTTCTGCGGAATAACCGGGTAGAAAAGAAGGCTTATAACCCTTATAGTTTCTGCAGAAGTATAAAGGACTGTTCGCAGACGGGACTTATCCCCAGCTTTGGCTAAATTCCAGGGCGCGGTTTTATCCACATAGCGATTGGTTAAACGGACCAGTTTCAAAATCTCATCTATTCCTTGATTTATACTTATCTCCTCGATGTAATCAAAGACTTTCCTGACGGTATCAACTGCTTGAGCCTGTAATTCTTTTTCTTCTTTTTGATAATCTTCTGGCTCCGGAATCTCCCCTGAGAAATTCTCCTTTATCAGTTTCAAGACCCGGCTTGCCAGGTTACCGAAATCGTTGGCTAAGTCTGAATTGTATTTATTCTCTAACCTTTTCTCCTGAATATCCCCATCCTGCCCAAAAGGAAACTGGGTTAAAAGCAGGTAGCGTGTGGCATCGCTTCCATATTTCTCTATCAGGCGATGGGGGTCTATTACGTTCCCCAATGATTTTCCCATCTTCTGTCCATCTACCGTGAAATATCCGTGTACAAAAAGAAGGTCCGGGGTTTTCTCGCCCGCGGCTAAAAGCATTGCAGGCCAGTAGATATTGTGGAACTTTAGAATATCCTTACCAATGAGGTGAATTACTTTTCCTCCGGACCACCATTTTTTGAACTCCTCCGGATTATCCCCATAGCCTATGGCAGAAATATAATTAGGCAGAGCATCTACCCAGACATAGGCTTTCTGGGAGGGGTCAAAGGGTAGAGTTACTCCCCAGGTTACCTTTTCTCTGGAGATAGAGAAATCCTCCAGTCCCTGTTTAAAAAGCCCTAAAGTCTCATTTTTCTTTTCCTCTGGCAAAATCCTTATTTTATCCTCTGAGATCAGCTTTTGCACCAGAGGGAGATAAGATGAGAGTCTGAAAAAATAATTTTTCTCGGTCAGACTCTGAGGTGGTTTAAGATGACTGGGGCAGAGTCCATCTACCAGGTCCTTTTCCGTAATGAACTTCTCGCAGCCCACACAGTATAACCCGCTATATTCACCGGAATAGACAACTTTCTCGCCTTTCTGGTCTTTAGCTGAGAAAAGCTTATTCAAAAGTACGGTTACTGCCTGAATATGCCTTTGGTCTGTGGTCCTGACAAAATAATCATATGAAATATTCAGTTCCTGCCAGGCATTCCTGAAAAACTGGCTATTTTTATCACAGAGCTGCTGAGGGGAAATACCAGCTTTTTCTGCTGCTTCTGCTACCTTGCTGCCATGTTCATCCGTGCCGGTCAAAAAAAAGGTCTGTTCTCCTTTTAAGCGATGAAACCTGGATAAAACATCTGCAGCAATGGTGGTATAGGCATGCCCGATGTGCGGTTTATCATTTACATAATATATGGGAGTAGTTATCAGATACCTGCCCTTTACATTTTCTCCCTCTGAGATGCTCAATATCTCCTCCTTTTATAAGAACAGCAGTTAACCTTAGAATTCCGTAACACCCTGGGATTTCTTTTTTCTTTTTTTAATCTCCGTCAGGCTTATTTTTTCTATCTCTCCCTCCTCATGCCTTACCACGATATATTCTTTGAACAGATTAACTTTCTCTACCACTCCCTCTCCCTTTTCCGTTCTGTATTTGGAACCTATCCGGGGATAGAGTTTGAAGTTTTTTTCATAGAAATCTTTTTCGTAGAGCAGGCAGCATAAAAGCCTTCCGCAATTCCCCGACAGCTTGACCGGATTTAAAGCCAGGTTCTGCTCCTTAGCCAGCTGAGTGGTAATAGGAGAAAACTCACGGATAAAAGTAGTGCAGCATAATTTAAGCCCGCAACATCCATAACCACCTAATCTCTTAGCTTCATCCCTTACTCCAATCTGTCGCAACTCTATGCGGGTACGGTAAATAGAAGCCAATTCCTTAACCAGCTCCCGGAAATCTATCCTTTTCTCTGCGATAAAGAAAAAGGTTAGCTTGCTTCCGTCGAATTGATATTCCACATCCACCAGCTTCATCTCCAGGTTTCTTTCTTGAATCAATCTCTGACATTCCTCTAAAGCTTTTTCCCCTTTTTCCTGGTTCTCTTTCATCCTTCCTCTATCCTCCTGAGTGGCAGGTCTTAAGATATTCATAGGGGTTTCCTCTAATTTTAGAGAGTCTTCAGCTTCTATTTTTTTAGACACTTCGCCCAGGTCCTCTCCCCTTTCTGCCTGAACTATGACGTAATCCCCGGGAGAGAGGGTAAGATTTCCCGGATTTGAAAAATATTCTCTTCTCGAGCCTTTGAATTCTATTATATATAACTCCATTCAGATCACCTCTGGTTTTATTTATATACTATGTGTTACGTAAAGAGTTTCTTCCCGCACGAAGTTTTAGTTATGTTCTTGAACTCAAAACCTAAATTTAAAAGGGCTAATTTTGAATTAACGTGTCCCAGAATATCCAGTCGGATTTTCTCCGTAAGCTCCAGGGCTCTCTGTATTTTCTCTTTTTCATCAAACGAAATCACCAGGAATTCAATTTCCTCCCTGAGGGCAGGATCTAAAATCCTCTCCTTATCCCTGATTTCCAGAAAGATAAATATATCCCTTAAGAAACCTGAAAGAAACGAAAAAAACTCTAATATGCTTTCTCTCTCATATTCTGTAACGATATTACTAACAAAATCAATAAGTCTTACCCGGTCCTCACCCAGCACTATTTTCAGAAACTCAACCACCCGGGATCTTAGTTCTGCTTTATCTTCTTCCGCTAATGAAAGTGCCTTTCCAATACTTCCCTCCGATAGTCTGGCATAGAAAAACGCTTTATCCTTTTCCAGAGACAAGCTCCTTATCAGCTCCCCGGCAATAAGCTCTTCTTTTATTCGGCTAAACCTTATCCGCTGACATCGAGAGACCATGGTAGATAAAAGTTTTTCCGGCTCAGAGCTCAATAAGAGCAAAAGAGAGTCTTTTGGCGGCTCTTCCAG
>JAOUFL010000047.1 GCA_029858245.1 Candidatus Zixiibacteriota bacterium | reverse complement strand
TTTCCTGCTATCTGGATTGAGGGTGAGATCTCCAATTATATTTTACACTCCTCCGGGCACAGGTATTTTTCCCTGAAGGACGAGAATGCCCAGATAAGGTGCGTTCTTTTTCGCTGGGAAGGGAAAAGGCTTGCATTTGAACCAAAGGATGGGATGAAGGTTTATGCACTGGGAAATTTAACGGTATATGAGAAGAGCGGGCAATATCAATTAAGTGTGATAAAACTCCACCCCGCAGGAATTGGGGAATTGGAATTAGCTTTTCAGCAGTTGAAAGAGAAATTATTTAATGAAGGATTATTCGACGAGGCTCATAAAAAGCCCATCCCGGAATACCCGGAGGCAATAGGAGTGGTTACTTCTCCCACTGGTGCGGCAATAAGGGATATAATAAAGATCATACACCGTAGAGCTCCTGGGGTGAGGATTATCCTGAGCCCTGTTAAAGTCCAGGGAGAAGAGGCTGCAGAGGAGATCGCACAGGCGATTAAGGATTTCAACGATTATAAGAAAGTAAACCTGCTAATTGTGGGGAGGGGTGGTGGTTCGCTTGAAGACCTGTGGGCTTTTAACGAGGAGATAGTAGCCAGAGCGATTTTCAAATCGGAAATTCCCATAATCTCTGCAGTAGGACATGAAATCGATTTCACCATATCTGATTTTGTGGCAGATTTGAGAGCTCCGACACCTTCTGCTGCAGCGGAGCTGGCAGTTAAAAACAGAATAGAAGTCAAAAAAGAGGTGAGGAATTTATACAAAACCCTGGTCACTACCCAGAAATTAATTCTGGAGGGATTTAAATCCAGAATCATAATATCTAAAGAAAGTTATGGATTTAAGAAGGTAATTGATCTTCTGGCTCAAAGGGCTCAAAGGAATGACGAGCTCTTAAGAAGAATATTGAAAGAGATAAAAAATTATTTTGATTATAAAAAGAAAAGTTTATCTTTAGTTCTGGGCAAGTTGAATGCTCTTTCTCCTCTGTCGGTTCTGGAAAGAGGTTATTCCATAACTAAGAGACTGCCGGAGATGGAGATAGTAAAGGATGCAGGAAGGCTTAAGTTAAAAGATGAGATCGAGGTTAAGTTTTTTAAAGGAAGGATTGAGGCTGAGGTAAAAAAGATACAGGGAAAAAGTAAGACGTAAGAAGTAAGACGGTAGACGAGTTTTCCGCCTTGGTCTCAAAGCGGGTTAATCGGTTAGTTCTTGCAGGGACCGAACATCGTTATGTCCTTCGATAAAAGGAAAGATTGATTATCTTAACGGGCTGAAAAAGTGTTATGACAAAAAAGATAATTTTCGAGAGCGCTTTAAAAAGGCTGGAGGAAATCGTTCAAAAATTAGAGGGTGGAGATCTCTCCCTGGATGAATCTCTTAAACTCTTCGAAGAGGGGATTGAGCTTTCCCGGTTCTGTACTAAAAAGCTATCTGAGGCTCAGGCTGGAGTGGAAAAGCTGATCAGGTCAGGAGAGAAGGAGTTTAAAACTACACCCTTAGTATTAGAGGAGAAGGAAGAAGGGGAAGAATAAAAAAAAGAGGTAAAAGTAAGAAGTAAGACGATAAAGATGGATTTTGAAGAATATCTGAAGAAAAAAAGAAAGATCATAGACCGGGCTCTGGACGAATATCTCCCGGAAGAGAAAAAAGAACCCAAACTCCTTCACAGGGCAATGAGATACTCTATCTTTGCGGGAGGGAAAAGGCTTCGTCCGATTATAGCAATTTCCTCTTTTGAAGCAGTAGGGGGAAAAGGTAAAGTAATTCTCCCGGTTGCCTGTGCCCTGGAGATGATCCACACCTATTCCCTGATTCACGATGACCTGCCCTGTATGGACGATGATGACCTGAGGAGAGGTAAACCCACCCTGCATAAAATCCACGGAGAGGGAATGGCAGTATTAACCGGAGACGCCTTACATGCTTTAGCCTTTGAGCTGTTGCTCAAAGCCAAGAATTTTCAGGTAATTCAAGAAGTGGCAAAAGCTATTGGCACCGAGGGTATGATCGGGGGGCAGGTTAAGGATTTAGAAGCAGAAGGTAGAAAAGTTTCTTTAAAGCAGGTTGAATATATCCACACTCACAAGACCGGTAAACTTCTGAAAGCCTCTATCCGGGCAGGAGCTATCCTGGGAAATGCTGATAATAAGAGACTAAAAGCTCTTTCCGCTTATGGTGAAAAATTTGGCTTGGCATTTCAGATAATGGATGATATCTTGGATATCGTAGGAGAGGAAAGGGTGCTGGGGAAGAAGAGAGGTTCGGATAAAGCCAATTCAAAAGCTACTTATCCAGCGGTTGTCGGATTAGAAAAATCCAGGGGAATTGCCTATAGTCTTTTAAAAGAAGCCAAAGAAAGTTTAAGGATTTTTCAGGAAAAAAGCTGGGTTTTTGAAAAGTTAGCTGATTATGTTTATGCCAGAATCGTATAGAATTATTTTTTGTGAAGGGCGAATAAATAAGATATGAATTCCATTTTAGATAAAATTAATTCCCCTGACGACTTAAAGAAAATTCCTCTTGAGCAATTGCCCGAATTAGCCCGGGAGATAAGGGAAAAGATCATCAGCGTGGTATCCAGAACCGGCGGGCATTTAGCTTCTAATCTGGGAGTGGTTGAACTGACCCTGGCGTTACATTATGTTTTTAATTCACCCAAAGATAAGATCATCTGGGATGTCAGCCATCAGTGCTACACTCATAAGATTTTAACCGGCAGGAAGGATGGCTTCGACAATCTTCGCCAGTACGAGGGATTAAGCGGATTCACCAAGAGAACAGAAAGCGAATATGATCCCTTTGGAGCAGGGCATGCTTCCACCTCCATCTCCTCAGCCCTGGGAATGGCTTGTGCCAGAGACCAAAAGGGTGAGGATTATAAGGTAGTTGCCGTGATAGGGGATGGTGCCCTGACGGGGGGAATTGCCTTTGAAGGGCTGAATAATACCGGCGCTCAGAGAAAAGATCTTTTGGTGATATTAAATGACAACACCATGTCTATCTCTCCCAATGTGGGAGCGATCTCCAAATACCTGACAGGCCTTCTGACAGATGAGAAGTATAACAAGCTCAAAAAAGAGGTCTGGGATCTGGTAGGTAAGTTCAAGAGAAGAGATAAGATCAGAGCGATGGTGGCTCAGGTGGAGGAAAGCGTAAAAGGATTTTTAGTTCCGGGAATAATCTTCGAGAAACTGGGATTCAGGTATTTTGGTCCCATAGGCGGACATGAGGTAAATCAGCTCATAAGGACACTGGAGCAGCTTAAAAATCTAAAGGGACCTATTCTGTTGCATCTGCTGACTCAAAAGGGCAAAGGATATAAATTTGCAGAGGAGGATTCACCCAGATTTCACGGCATAGGTAAGTTTGACAAGGTAACCGGGGAATCCAATGATGCTGGTAAAACCACTTACACGGACGTCTTCGGGCAGGCAATGGTTAAATTAGCGGAGAGGGATGAAAAAGTAGTGGCAATCACTGCAGCCATGTGTTTAGGGGCAGGACTCTTAGATTTCTCATTGAAATTCCCAAAAAGGTTTTTTGATGTGGGGATTGCAGAACAGCACGCTACAACCTTTGCCTGTGGCCTGGCAGCTTGTGGCTTAAAACCTGTTTTTGCAGTTTATTCCACTTTTCTCCAGAGAGCATATGACCAGGTCATTCATGATATGGCATTACAGAATCTTCCGGTTATTTTAACCATAGATAGATCTGGGCTGGTGGGCGAGGATGGTCCTACCCATCACGGAGCATTTGATTTGAGTTACTTAAGGCAGATACCAAATATAGTAGTTCTGGCACCCAAGGATGGAAACGAGTTAAAGGATATGCTGTATACCGCAGTCACCTGGGGGAAATCTCCTCTGGCTATCCGTTATCCCCGAACTGCCATTCCGGATAAAAGGATAAAAGAGGATTTCAAGCAGATTCCTCTTGACAGATGGGAGGTCTTAAGGGAAGGCAAAAACCTCTTGATCCTGGCAACTGGTTCTATGGTTTATCCGGCTCTGGAAGCAGCAGACAAGCTGTACCCTGAGGGAATAGAGGCAGAGGTGGTTAACTGCCGGGTCTTGAAACCAATGGATGAAAAATACCTCTTATACTCCCTTAAGAGATTTGATAAAGTCTTAACCGTGGAGGAGAATAGCCTGGCTGGAGGTTTTGGCAGTGCAGTTGCGGAATTCATAATGGAGAAAGGTCCCTTGAATGTTAAGCTCAAAAGAATGGGCATACCGGATAAATTTATCCCGCATGGGAGTAGAAAAGTTCTATTGAACTCCCTGGGTCTGGATGTCGAAGGTATTATAAAATCAAGCAAAGAGACAGTTAACCTGAAGAATAAGACTGCTGCTTCACAACTCGATATTTTATAAAAAAACAGCTCAAAGAACAAAAGATGAGAAGCTTAGGAATTGTAGCAAATATAAAAAAGCCTGAGGTTAAACAGACGGTTAACCTGATAATTAGTTGGGCTAAGAATAATAAAATAGATTTCTTTCTTACAGAGGAGTTATCAAAAAAAGTCGGGCATAAAGAAAATGCCTTCCCAATTGAAAAACTCCCTGAATATTCTCAATTCATAATCTCCTTAGGCGGGGATGGTACTATGCTAACCTCTGCCCGGGTAGTGGGAGACAAAGGTAATCCTATTCTGGGGATTAATCTCGGAGGTATAGGATTTCTAACAGAGATTACCTCCAACAATATTGAGAAAACCTTAGACAGGGTATTAAATAAAGGTTACGTTCTTGAAAAAAGAATGTGTTTGCAGGCAAAAGTGGAAGTTATAAAATCCAGAGAGCTTTTTGCTCTCAATGATATTGTCATCGACAAGGGTAAGGTAAGCCGCCTGATTCATCTTCATCTTTATGATAACGAGGAGTTTGTTTGCTCATATTCTGCAGACGGTCTGATCATCTCCACAACGTCAGGCTCAACCGCATATTCTATGGCAGCCGGGGGGCCCATAATCAATCCCAAGATTAAAGCTATAATAGCATCGCCCATATGCCCGTTTACCTTAGCTTTACGACCTATGGTTTTTTCTGAAAACGATTCACTGAAGATAATGGTGGAGTCAAAACACAAAGAGTCTTTACTCACCTTAGATGGTCAAGTTTCTTTCAAATTACCATCTCCCAGTACTATTCAGGTGCAGAAGGCAAAACATTATATTAATCTGATCAAATTCAAAGAAAGGTCTTTTTACGAGGTCTTGAGAACGAAACTACACTGGGGTGTAAAGCCCAAAAGAGGGGAATGAGAATTCGCATAAGCATAAACTCAAAGATAAAAAATCGATGCTTAAGAGCTTAAGGATACGAAATTTTGCCATAGTGGAGAATTTAGAGATTGATTTTTTCCCGGGGCTGAATGTTCTGACCGGAGCCACAGGAGCAGGCAAATCCATAATCATTGGAGCTTTAAATTTAGCTCTGGGAGAAAGAGCTTCTTCAGAGATGATTCGCACCGGGGCTGATTCTGCTGTAGTAGAAGCAGTATTTGAAACAAAGTCAAAAAGCCAGGTTGCAAAACTTTCAGGTGAAGTCGGCATAATCCACACCGAGAATCAGTTAATCATCCGCAGGGAACTTTCCTCCAAAGGAGTAAGCAGATGCTTCCTGAACGACAGGCAGGTCACCTTAGCTTATCTGAAACTCGTGGGTGATCAATTAGCCGACCTGCATGGTCAACACGAACACCAATCACTTCTAAATCCATTTGAACATCTAATCTACCTGGATGATTATGCAGAGCTGAAAGATCTTCTGAGCGATGTGGGAGAAATTTATTATAGATTAAAGGAAAAGCTTAGTGGTTTAGAGGAGCTTAAAAGAAAAGAAATAATTTCCAGGGAGAAGAAGGAACTTTACCAATTTCAGTTAAAGGAGATATCGAGTGCCCATCTTGAAACAGAGGAAGAGGAGGAGCTTTCCTCCCGGAAGAAAATCTTAGAGAATGCCGAGACCCTTTTTCAGATCGCCTCCTCGGTTTACGAGGAGCTTTACAACAGGGAAGGTTCCATAATAGAAAGGATTTCCTCTTTTAAAAAGGAGCTAGAGAAGGGGGAAGGATATGACAAAAGATTAAGGGAGCATATAGAGTCTCTGGATTCAGCTTCCCTGCACCTGTGCGAAACCTCCAGGTTTCTGGAAAATTATAAAGAAAGCCTGGGTTTTGACCCGGAGAAATTGGAGGAAATAAGGGAGAGATTGAATCTGATTAACGGATTGAAGAAGAAATATGGTCAGTCGCTAAAAGAGGTTTTAAGCTATGCCGAGAAAATCAAGAATGAAATTAATACGCTTGAAAACAGGGATGAGCTGATTCAAAAAATGGAAGAGGACACAGCGGAGGCAAAAGCTCACCTGAAAAAAGAAGCTTTGCAGTTGTCAGGAAAAAGAAAAGAAAAAGGTAACGAACTGTCAAAAAAAGTAAAAAAAGAGTTTGCTTCCCTGGGAATGGACAAGTGTGATTTCGAGGTCAGGAGCTGGTACAGGGAGGAAGAGGATGGTCTGATAGAAGTTGAAGGAAAAATGTATTATGCGGATGAAAAAGGCCTGGACCAGGTTGAATTTTACGTTTCACCCAATCCGGGTGAGGAGTTGAAACCTCTGGCAAAAATAGCTTCCGGAGGGGAGATCTCCAGGATAATGCTGGCTTTGAAATCGGTTATAGCAAAATCGGATCAGATGTCCAGTATGATTTTCGATGAGGTAGACGTAGGGATAGGAGGGGAGATGGCAGAGGCTGTAGGTAAAAAGATGAAGGCACTGTCATCAAACCATCAGATTATCTGTATAACTCATCTACAGCAGATCGCTTCACAGGCAGAGCACCATTTCAAAGTACATAAGGAGATTTCCAAAAATAGAACTGTAACCAGAATCAAGCTTCTCTCTAAAGAGGAAAGGATAAAAGAGATCGCCCGGATGATGGCAGGTAAAAAGATAAGCGAGCTTACGCTGGAACATGCAGCGGAGATGATCGAGGAGTAAAAATGATAGCAGGGGTAAGCCTGCCGTGCCCCTTCGAGTAAAATCAAAATTTTAGAATGAAGATCAAAGTATCCGATTTTTTTTTAATCCCCAATCTGCTAACCATTTTCAGGTTTTTAATCTATCCCTTCATATTTCATTTTCTAAAAAAGGAAAGCTTTACTCTGGCGGTTATTTTGATTTTAATTGCCGTGGTCACAGATCTCCTGGACGGATTTTTAGCACGAGGGTTGAATCAGGTTTCTGATTTGGGTAAAATCTTAGATCCTCTGGTGGATAAATCAGGAATAGGGATTTTTATTGTTTTCGTTACCACCTATAAAGGATTTCCCCTTTGGGCGTGTATACTCATTATAACCAAAGAGTTTTTAACACTGCTGGTAAGCTTATTCATTATAATTAAAAGAAAAATTATCCCGGTTTCCGCCTTCTGGGGAAAGTTCAATGCATTTATCTGGGGTTTAACAATTGTTTTTTATATCCTGGAACTGGATTTTATCAAGAAGATATCCCTGGCAATAGCCATTTTCTTTGTTTTGATGACTGCTTTTTACTATGCAAAGCAGTATTTAAAAAATGCCAGGAGATTTGCAGTCGATGATTCAAATATCGGGAATCCATCTTCTTGATTAAAAGATGAAATTCGAGACCAGCAAAAATCAACGCAGTTCCATTCGATTGAAGGAATTCGATTATTCACAGTCAGGCGGATATTTTGTTACCATATGCACCTATAAGGGTGAATGTTTATTGGGAAACGTAATAAATGGAGAAATGAGGTTGAGTAAATCTGGAGATATTGTAAATAAATTTTGGCATAAAATAGCGGGTCATTTTCCAAATGTGAAAACAGATGTATTCGTTGTTATGCCCAACCATACACACGGGATAATTTTTATAACAGATGAATGTAGGGGCGGGGTTTCCCCACCCCTCCGCTGCCATCAGGGCGAGGAAACCTCGCCCCTACAAAAGCGGGTATTAGGACAAATCATCGCATATTTTAAGTATCAAACCACTAAACAAGTAAATCAAATACTTAATACTGCAGGAACCTCTCTCTGGCAACGAAATTATTATGAACATGTAATAAGAAATGAATATGATTTAAGGCAGATTCGGGAATATATGGTCAATAATCCCCTTAAAAGGGAGATGGATTCAGAAAATCCGGAAAATATTAAGGAGCGGGTAATGGGGAAATGATTTATATTTCAATTGGGGATTTTTGTTATTACAGAATGGAAGTATTAAAAAAATTTAAAAATAATTGTAGGGACAGAACAGTGTTCTGTCCTTACATCTAAAAATAGAGAAAATCCTGTTAAGTTAAACTACAAAGAGAAAAGGCTATAATGAAAAGTCCCCAGAAATCTAACAATAATTGTTTTTTGTACCCTAATGTTTTATTCCCCCACTTTTAAATTTGATTTGGCTTATTGTCACATGTAAAAATAACACTTGATTTCAGCTAAGGATTAAATAGATTGAAATGGTTTTTATTTTAAAAGCTGATAATAAAAAATAACAAACACTAAATAAGAAAAACGGGAATAGCAGGAGGTAAAAGTGGATCAGAGGATTAAGAAACACGCTGAGGTTTTATTGAAGTATTCACTTGATCTTAAAAAGGGGGAAAAACTTTTACTCAAGGGTGATTTAGCTACCCTTCCCTTGCTTAATGAGTGCTATCGTCTTGCACTCCAGAGGGGAGCATTTCCCCAGACAATCATTGTCAACGAAGAGTTAGCAGAGATTTTACTAAAAAATGGAAATGAAGAGCAGATAAAATATGTGCCGGCGGATCAATACACCGCGGCTGAGACTGTTGACGCCTCCTTAACTTTGTGGGGTGAGTCGAATACCAGGATGCTTTCAAATGTAAATCCAGAGAAAATAAAACTGCGAGCTCAGGGTTTAAGCAGAATCAAAGATATTATGTTTGCCAGAGAAGCGAAAAATGAGTTTAAATGGTGCCTGACTGTATATCCTACTCAGGCTCACGCTCAAGATGCTAATATGTCATTATCGGAATTTGAGGATTTCGTATACGGGGCAAGTCTTCTTGATGAGCAGGATCCCATAGAAAAGTGGAGACAAATAGAAAGAGAGCAGAAAAAGATTTGCGATGTTCTCAATCTTAAAAAGCGTTTTCGAGTTGTCTCGGATGGAACTGATTTGAAAATGTCAGTAGAGGGTAGAAAGTGGGTCAATTGCTGCGGGCATGTGAATTTTCCGGATGGAGAGATATTTACCGGACCGGTGGAAGATAGCGTTGAGGGACATATCAGATTTAGCTTTCCCGGAATATATGGAGGCAGGGAAATCGAGAATATTATCCTGACCTTCGAAAAAGGTAAAGTTATAAAAGCATTTGCTACTAAGGGAGAAGAATTACTGCATCAGTTGCTGGAAACGGATGCAGGTGCAAGATATGTGGGAGAGATAGCTGTTGGTACGAACCACAACATCCAGAGATTAACGAAGAATATGTTATTTGACGAAAAAATCGGCGGAACAATACATCTGGCTATCGGGAGGTCTATACCCCAGTCACTGGGGAAAAATCTGTCTGCCATTCACTGGGATATGCTCTGCGATATGAAAGATGGCGGTGAAATCTTTGCGGATGGTGAGTTGATTTATAAAGGAGGGAAGTTTTTATTGTAGTTGCTCAATTTATTGGGCTATTACTTTCTAGAGGGACAGAGCCCGCCAAAGGCGGGTTCTGCCCCTACTTAACTTACCAATGGTATCCCCGCCTTGCCTCAAGGCGGGGTACGTATTTTATAGTGATTCAAAATTCACAAATTCTACTTGAGGAAAATAGATTGCTACGACCTTCGGGCTCGCAGTGACCTCACAAGTGAATTATTCTATATAAATCTCCACCCTTTCATTCCCCTCCTGCACCTCTACTAATTTTCCCACCTGTTCCTTTTCAACCATCTCCAGAATCTGCTCAAAGCTTACCCCGTGTTTGTTTAACTTGGTTTTCGCTATATCCGGTATAATCTTTCCCAGGAATTTTACCAGAGGAAGAGGGACATTTATATTCACCTTGGGTTTGGTAAGGTCATTCTCGAAGACTTTTATTCTTAAAGTTTTTCTGCCTTTAGTGGAAAAGGTCTCATCTTTCTTTTCCGAGCTTTCCAGTGCTTCCAAAAGCTTTGAAGCTTCTTCTGCATTGATTTTCTTATCCTCCAGCATCTTTAAAATCTTCATACGTTCTTCTGTCATCTTTCTCCTCCTTGTCTTAAATCCTTACTTTTTTGCATCCAGCAAGGATAAAGCCTGTTCTAGGGTAATTTCTCCCTGCTCTAACTTGTCTAAAATTTCCAATCTCTCCTCCCTGCTTAATCCAACTTTTGTTTCAATTCCTAATCTTGAATTAATGAGGTTCAGTCTGTTCTTTACCGTAGGGTAGGAGATGCCCAGCTCCTTCTCTACTTCTTTGATATTACCATGCGATTTCAAAAATACTTTTATAAAAATCTGATCTTCTTCAGATAATTTGCTAAAGTCTCCAGCTTTAAAATCTCCTTTGATATTTATCTGACATTTGGAGCAGGTAAATTCTGTGATTTTTAACTCTGATTTACAAATTGGACACAGGTTTAACATTATTACCTCAACATAATAATATTAATTATAAAATCAATATAGTCAAGTAAAATATTAAAAAATATTAAAATAATTGATAAAATAATTAAATTAATTAAAACAGGTTGTAAGTACTTAAATTTTTTTGAAACTTTTATATTTAAAAAATGTATTGCATATAAGAGGGATTTCTATTAATATTAATAACCCCGTAAAAAGGAGGTAGGTATGAAAAGAATTTTAGCAGTGGTGATACTTTTTTCTTTTTTTATATCTTTTTTTGAGCTTTCCTGGGCAAAGAAAGAAAAAACAGGTAAAATTGAAGAGGATACACTTACCGATGAGATATTCGGATATAAATTTAATGTTTTAACTAACTGGAAAATAAAACTGGAGAATGAACCTTCACTGGTCCGAAGCATCTTAACCAAGAAAAACTATCCAGTTAATAGAAGCTTCAACGGGACGACAGAGGATAGACTTATCCCTACGATAATTATATGTGCAGATACCAGTTCCTTTTCCCTTCAAGAAATAGAGAACTCGCTTATCAAAAATCAGGGAAACTTCAAAAACAAAAATGATTACCTGAAAAACCTGGAAGTTATAGCCACCTATGAGTTTGTTCAGTCAAAAGAAATTGCCCTGGATAGTATTGCCGGTAAGGTCTACGGGTTTAAAAAGGGTTACACACGCCAGTCAATTGATCCTTCCGCAAGATATGGGCCGGACGGTAGTAGTGTTGTAACCAAGGAGGATTACCTGATAGGCGAGGTGATCCTATTAAAAAAGGGAATCAACCTTTATATCATACAGCTTGTCGGAGAAAAAGATTATTTTGAATTGTGTGAAAAGGAATTTTCTAAAATGCTGGAAACCTGGAAGTTTTTGAAATAGATATAAGAAGGAAAAGAGTATTTTAAAGCTCTGGCGTATTGTAATTAGAAAGTTGGAAAATATATTATAAGTTCCCGCAGTTTCACATGACTGAGTGTAACAGGGTAATTTTGATAGTTCTGGATTCCTGTGGTGTGGGAGAACTTCCGGATGCTTTTGAGTATGGGGACCAGGGTTCCAATACCTTAGGAAATACTGCTCAAAAGGCAGGAGGTTTACATCTGCCAAATTTAGAGAAGTTAGGATTAGGCAATATTGAATTTATTCAGGGCGTATCACCACAGAGAAGTCCTTTAGCCTGTTATGGTAAAATGGGGGAGCTTTCCAGGGGGAAAGATAGT